>JAURWH010000179.1 GCA_030655055.1 bacterium | reverse complement strand
CGTTCCGGTCATCGCCGGCACCGGTTCCAACTCCACCGCCGAAGCGATCGAACTGACCCGGAAAGCCAAGGAGCTGGGCGTAGAGGGCGTGCTGCTGGTTACCCCCTACTACAACAAACCGACCCAGGAAGGGCTCTATCGCCACTATATGGCCATCGCCGATGCGGTGGAGATCCCCCAGATCCTCTACAATGTACCCGGCCGCACCGGGGTCAACCTGCTTCCCGAGACCGTGGCCCGTCTGGCGCCGCACAAGAACATCGTGGCCATCAAGGAGGCCACCGGCTCGCTGCAGCAGGCTTCAGAAGTAATGGCGCTCTGCGGCAACCAGATCGACGTTTTCTCCGGCGACGACTTCATCACCTTCCCGATGATGGCCTGCGGAGCCGTGGGTGTGATTTCGGTTCTGGCCAACATCATGCCCAAGACCGTGGGCGACCTGACCGACGCCTTCTTTGCCGGCGACCTGGCCAAGGCCCGCCAACTGCACCTGGATACGCTCAAGATCGGCAACGCCATGTTCATCGAAAGCAACCCGATCCCGGTCAAGACCGCGCTGGGACTGATGGGCAAATGCTCCGACGAGGTACGCCTGCCGCTTTGTCCCATGGGTGAAGCCACCAAGGCCAAGTTGACCACCATCATGAAAGAATACAAGCTGATTTAGTTTAACAGTTTTTTATTTGACCCTGCGGAGTGCGATTTTTTCGTCCTGGCAAGGCTGTCGAGGGATCGGGCGGAGGCGTAGCAACGCTACGCCGCACAACTGATCCCGAAGACTTACGCAGCCAGGGCGGAAAGGGCGCACTCCTACTGACATAATGGAGAGTACAGTAATGATAAAGATAGCCGTTTGCGGCGCTGCCGGGCGTATGGGCCAGCGCATCATCAATTCCATCATCGAGTCCGAAGGGGCCGCGCTGTGCGGCGCCCTGGAGCGTCCCGGCCATCCGGCCATCGGACAGGACGCCGCCCTTTTGGCCGGTTGCGGCAAGTCCGACGTGCATATCACCGACAGCCTGAATGCGGTGGTGGCCGCCTGTGACGTGCTGATCGATTTCACCTCACCCAAGGTTTCGCTGAAGAATCTGGAAGTCTGCGCGCTGCACAAGAAGTCGATCGTGATCGGCTCCACCGGCTTCACTCCCGAAGAGCGCGCCTTTGCCGCTGAACTGGCCAGGGAGATCCCGGCCGTGCTGGCTCCCAACATGTCGGTGGGGGTCAACGTCTGCTTCAAGGTTCTGAAGGACGTGGCCAAAACCCTGGGCGACGACTTCGACGTGGAGATCGTCGAGCTGCACCACAACAAGAAAAAAGACTCACCGTCAGGAACCGCCGTGCGGATGGGAGAAGTCGTGGCCGAGGCGCTGGGGCGGGACTACAACAAGGTGGCCAACTACCACCGAGAAGGGATCTGCGGCGAGCGCACCAAGGAAGAGATCGGCATGCAGACCGTGCGCGGCGGCGACATCGTCGGCGAACACACGGTCTACTTTATCGGCCAGGGCGAGCGCATCGAGATCTCCCACCGCGCCATGACCAGGGACATGTTCTCGCGCGGTTCCGTGCGTGCGGCCAAGTGGGTGGTCGGCAAGACTCCTGGTATCTATGATATGCAGGATGTGTTGGGTTTAAAGTAGGGTAGCGAAAGGTTAAGGACATGGCTACTACGTATCGTGAAAAAATAATTGCTGAGATAAACTCTTGCCCCGACTCAATTATGCCCGAACTCTATAAATGGGTTCATAAGCTTAAAAATGATGTCTTTGTGATTGCCAAAGAACAGATCGCTCCCTCATCAAAAACAAAAAAGCGGGCAAAATGGGATAATGACCCTATTTTGGGGATTGTCGGAATGTGTGAGAGTAATTCCGGTGATGGTTCATTGAATCATGACCAGAGTCTTTATGGTGCACACCGCCGATGACAACCTTTGTCGATACTGGTGCCTGGATAGCGCTCACCGACAGACGTGACACCTACCATCAAGAAGCACTTGCAGTTCAGAAACAATTTCAGTCTGCCAACACCCGTCTTGTTACATCCACCTATGTCATCAGCGAAACAATAACCTGGTTGCGCTATAACCTGGGGCACACTGTTGCCATGGATTTTGGCAACAAAATACTTGCGAGCAGTGTTGTTACCATTAAAGACATTGATAATGCACATTTTGCCAAAGCATTCGAACTTTTTAAAAAGTTCGAAGACCAAGCATTCAGTTTTACCGATTGCACCTCATTTGCTCTGATGAAGTCTTTAAAGCTGAAGCAAGCCTTTACATTTGACGCTCATTTTTCAACAATGGGATTTATTCTGATCAAATAACAATTTTTTCACGCAACAAGGAGACATTAAGTAATGGCAAAGATCAATGACAACTACCTGAAACTCAAAGCCGGCTACCTGTTCCCCGAGATCGGCCGCCGCGTGCGCGAATTCGCCGCCGCCAACCCTGACGCCAAGGTCATCCGCCTGGGGATCGGCGACGTCACCCGCCCCCTGGCCCCGGCCGTGCTCAAGGCCTTCCACGACGCCGTGGACGACCTGGCCACCACCGACAAGTTCGCCGGCTACGGCCCGGAACAGGGGTACGACTGGCTGATCAACACCATCATCGAGAAATCCTACAATCCGCTGGGCGTCTCCCTCAAGACCGAGGAGATGTTCATCTCCGACGGCTCCAAGTGCGACTGCGCCAACATCCTGGACATCTTCGCCCTGGACAACGTGGTGGCCATCGGCGACCCGGTCTACCCGGTCTACAACGACACCAACGTCATGATCGGCCGCACAGGCGAAGCCGACGATAAGGGCTATTACGCCAACGTGGTCTACATGCCCTGCAACGAGGCCAACGGTTTCATCCCGTCGCTTCCCACAAGCAAGGTGGACATCATCTATCTCTGCTTCCCCAACAACCCCACCGGCACCGTGGCATCCAAGGCCGAGTTGAAAAAGTGGGTCGATTACGCCAACGCCAATGACGCGGTGATCTTCTTCGACGCCGCTTACGAGGCCTTCATCACCGACCCGGAGATCCCGCACTCGATTTACGAGATCGAAGGGGCCAAAAAGTGCGCCATCGAGTTCCGCTCCTTCTCCAAGACCGCCGGTTTCACCGGCGTCCGCTGCGGCCTGGTGGTCGTGCCGGAAGAGGTCATGGGTACCACGGCGAGCGGCGAGAAGTACAGCTTCAACAAGCTCTGGCTGCGCCGCACCACCACCAAGTTCAACGGCGCCTCCTACCCGGTCCAGCGCGCCGCCGACGCGGTCTACTCCGACGAGGGGTGGCAGCAGACCAGGGAGATCATCGATTATTACATGGAGAACGCCCGCATCATCCGTGAAGGTCTCAAAGAGGCCGGCGTCACCTGCTTTGGCGGCGTGGATGCCCCCTACATCTGGCTCAAGACCCCGGGCGGCATGACCAGCTGGGACTTCTTCGACAAGCTGCTGACCGAATGCAACGTGGTCGGCACCCCCGGCAGCGGCTTCGGCCCGAGCGGGGAAGGGTACTTCCGGTTGTCGGCCTTCGGTCATCGCGAGAATGTGATTGAGGCGGTGGAGAGGATAAAGAAAAATTTGAAGTAGTTGAATTGAAAGGGCGTCCATTGTGGCGCCCTTTGTTTTTATAATGGCTAAAAGGATGCAAGAATGGCTGATGGCATTGAGCTTCTACCTAAAGTTCCAGACGAGATAAAGTCTGCTGTGGACACTGACACCTTGGCTGTGTTTGTTGGAGCAGGGGTGTCTAGGCTTGTGGGATGTGATGGTTGGGATGTTTTGGCCAGAAAACTAGTGCATAGATGTCACGCTGAGCACATTATAAACTATAGAGAATCTGAAACTCTATCTTGGAATTCTGACCATAAGAAAACTATAACTATCTGCTACCATTTATTCAATAATAACGGCCACGTTGATATCTTTCATGAGGAAATGAATGAATCATTAAAGGTAGGTTCTGTCATTAAAACACCCAATATTTATGATGATATCCATAAACTGAGGGGGTTGTTTATTACCACTAATGCTGACACTCACTTTGATAGATTATTTAACACTCCAAACATCCTTTATCAGCACAATGATTTCAAAGATGACAACTTGGACAAGACAAATCTGTACCATATTCATGGCTCTGTCCTGGACAGGAGTTCCCTAATTTTCACAGTCCCTTCCTATTTGCAACGATACAGAAAAAATGACTTCAGGGATTTCTTAAAGAAAATATTCAATGAATACACCGTACTTTTCTTAGGTTATGGAGTCTCAGAATTTGAAATCCTTGATTTTATACTACGAGACTCAAAAAACCCGTCTTTAGCTCCCAGGCATTTCATGCTGTCACCGTTCTACAAAGGTGAAGAGAATATCCTGGGTTACGAGCAAACGTATTACAATGACCTTGATATCAAGGTTCTCGGATATGAAAAAGATGCTAAAGGGTACGGTCAACTTGCTGAAGTCCTCAAACGGTGGAATGAGGAAATTAACCAGGTAACCGGGTTCTTACATAAAGCTGCTCAATTGATTGACGAGGCGATTGAATAGG
>JAURWH010000178.1 GCA_030655055.1 bacterium | reverse complement strand
CCAGGGAGCCGGCCCAGATAAGGCCCAGCAGGATCAGAAGGAAAGTTTTTTTAGACATAACCGGCGATGCTCGTTGTTTATTCTTTGCGGGGGATTATCATCCACAGACGTTGTAGTGGGTGTTTTACCGAACTATTAACGCAGATTTGAATGATCCCCATCTCTGCAAACCGATCCAAGTTATAATTACTACATCTGCGGATGAAAAGGACCAAACAAATCACTTTTCAATTATACCACCTGCGCAAATTTAGTCAATAGATATTTCCCCCAGTCCCCAAATTTTACCCCCAAGATGATCTCATGCCAACCGGAAACAAAAAAAAACAAAAAAAACAATTTTTATCCTTGACAATGGAGGATCTTTTTAATATCATATACAATATATACTCACTTAATAAGCATATGTTGATATAATATAAAGAAGGAGGTGAACCGTAACCAGTTTATTAATGTAAATCCATCCCAAAGATGTTTATCAAAAACCAACCAATAACAAACTGGAGGAAAAAATGAGAGCAAGAGTATTGACCCTTATTGTTTTGCTTGCTATGTCGGCAGCCGCAGTGGCGCAGGTTCAAACATACCCTTGGTACAACTCGTTCCGCAACCAATCCACTTCGGGCCTGTTGGAGGATGATCTGGATCTGATGCTGGGCAGTTACGGGTATCTGGACCCGGCCCGGATGACACTGATCGACGGCGGGCGGCTGTATACCAACCTATCAAATATCTACAGCCAGTATGAAGAGGTTTTTGACAACAATGGCGACGACACCTATGTCATCGGCGGAACCTCAGATATCTTTGGCTACGGCAAGCTGGGGCTGGTTTATTCCCAGAACACGGACAAATACCGGGACAGCACAGCCTACGAATATATTTATCTGGAAGAGACCAACGGGGCCAATCCGGGATACGACTTCAAGGCAGTGGACAAGTACCAGTATCAATATCAGGATACCCAAGACGAGAAGGACTACTTCCTGGGGTGGGCCAAACAGGTCAATGACATGAAACTTGGCGTGGCCTTCAAGCGGGAACAGTATTCCTATATGCAGGACGAGTTCAACAAATACGACTATACCGAGCAGAACCTGGTCACCGGGCAGACCATCTACACCCAGGCCGAACAGGATACCAGCAGCAACGGGTATAACGAAAGCACGAACTACGTGGGGGCTTCGGTCTGGAAGCCGTTAAACGACAAGATGGATGTCAGCCTGCGTTTGGCCGTGGGTTTTGGCGGCGGCAAGAATATTGACGAATACGACTATTCCTGGGACGAAAATTATCCCGGCGGAGACAGCTATAATGAGACCGAGGACCATAACTATACAACCGAATACACCGGGTTTGCCTTCTCCGGCGGCGGAGCCTATGTCTACAAATGGAGCGACAAGGTTGACACCCGGCTGGACCTGCAATACAGCCATATGAGCAACAAACCCAAGGCGGGCACCACTTGGGAAGAAAATTATCATGAACAGACGTTGTCCCTGACCTCTGAATATTATGACGAAGGCTATACCGGAACCTTGGAAGGCGAAAATGCCGACAACAACATCGATTTCAGGATGGTCAGCAAGGCTCGGCTTAACAAGGCGGTGTTCGCCATAGGCTTTGGGCTGTCGACCGGCAATTACGATCAAACCAGCACCATTGACGAGGCAAACACCAGCGTTTACCGCTACAGCGACCAGAATATCGATACCCTGCCGACCAGCTATGTAGAGACCTCCACCTGGAACGAGCAGTGGGAGTACATGAACACCGGTTCTTATTTAACTTGGTCATTCCCCGTCTGCGTGGAGTTTGATCTCACCAAGAGCATAGTCTTCCGCCTGGGAGCCAGGCACGAGATCAACAACGGAAGTTACACCAACAACAATACGTTGACCGGCGGATCTGACATGACCACCGTAGTTACACGTTATGGCAACGGGTATACCACCACCGATTTCTACCCTGATCCGTTAGATGAGCAGACCGGTTACACCAATACGTACAACTACCGGAATTCCTACACCGATTACACCTACGGCGCCGGCTGGAAGGTAACCGAAAACCTGCAGCTTGACTTCATGGGCTTTGCCCAGCTGAATGACCTGACCAACTGGAAACTATCCGCCGTGTTTAAATTCTAACAGAGGAGAATATAAAATATGAAAAAGAGACTATATTTACTGCTTGCCTTGGGGCTGGTAGTTTCAACAGCGTTCATGGCCGGCTGCGGCAAGAAAGAAACCCCCTTTGCACCGATCACCGACTCCTACCAGACCGGAGCGGCCACCTCCGCCGGCCCCAAGGTAACAGGGGCTTACGACATGAGCAATAACAACATATTTTATCCGGTGCCGGCCGATGACCAGATCAACATTTATTTTGGACATGACCTGAACGGCGCCACGGTTGACACCAATTCGGTCATCCTGCAGAATGCTGCCAATTACGTCCGCATCCCCCGCACCGTCAGCTACGATGTCGCCGCCCGGAAAATAGTCATCAAGGCGGCCAGCGGTTGGGTGGATTCCCTGCGCTATCTGGTGACGGTCAACACCAATGTCACCGACAAGTACGGCAACCGGCTGGACGGCAACGGCAACGGCTGGGTGGATCCCCAGGACAATTACCGGGTGAAGTTCCGCGGGGCCACCGCTGCCGGCTGGCCGGGAGACATTGCTGGCCCGCAGATAACCGGCATCATCCCCGGCAATGGCACAACTTATTTTGAGACCACCGACTCCATCCGGATATTCATCGCCGATGCCGACAGCATCGACAGCACAAGCATCTCAGCCGCCCAGTTCTCACTGGTGGCCGATAACGGTACGGTGATCAACCTTGTTCCCCTGATGACCAAACTGATGGCCACCTGGCCGGTCAATGTAGAGGTTCGCTTTAAAAACTTGGGGCTGGCCACCGGCACCAACTATACCCTGACGGTGCATACCGGCATCAAGGATCTTAAGGGAAATACTTTAAACGGCAACAATGATGCGAATGGTTATTCCGAGAACGAGACAATAGACAGGGTGATGGTCAAGTTCCGAACCTACGAAGCCACCAGCTCGGTCACTCCGCCGGTGGTCAACAGCATCCAGTATACGGATAACAACCGGACCATGACCATCAAATTCACCAAGAAAATGAACCCGGCCTATTTGACCTCCAGTTTCATCAAAGCTTATATGGACTGGAACAAGACCGGTTACATTTTGGGCACCATTAAGGTATTGCCGGACAGCATGGGTGCGGTGTACAGCCTGGAAAATGCCATTGGTTATACGCCGTATGTGTGGGTAAGCCGCGAAGTTCAGGATATGGTCGGCTTGAAGCTGGATGAAAACGGCAATGGCATCGGCGGAGAAATCGCCAGCGTAACCAACGGCTGGAACAGCGATGACTTTTGGAACTCTGCGACCTATAGCGCGGGGAATTGGTATGTGTTGTTTGACGACAAGGTGGAGTCCGGAAATATCGGCTGGTCCACCAAAAGCGACACCACCTTCAGCCTGTGGCACCGCTCCACCAGGAACCCGTCTCCCTACGGCGGAGGGGTCTATAACTGGTATTGCGGCAAGGATGCGGATTCCACTTACGATATCGGAGTGGCCGTGCACGACACCCTTATCAGCCCCTCCATTGATCTTACCGGGTATACTAACGCCGCCTATTTTGTTTTTGACATGTGGGTCAGCACAGATGGTGCAGGTGATCCGGTAACGATATTGATCTCCACTGACGGAGGAGCCCACTGGACCTCCTTTGGCGGCGTCTCTGGGACCGGGTTTAATTACTGGGATAGCTATTCGATCAACCTAGGTGGTTATGTCAATCAAGTGGTAAAGCTGGCCATAGCGTTTGATTCTGATGGCGTGGGTCTCGAAACAGAAGGCGCCTATTTTGACAACCTGCAGATATTGGGCTACTAGGTTAATCTCTCGGTTGCAAAAACGCCCCCCGCCTTTGGCGGGGGGCGTTTTGCTATTTACAACCGGCAAAAAATATGCGATAATTAAATAATAAGGTTTTTCTATGGCCTTGGTAAGACAGGATTAACATGATTTGCCGGAATGTTTCTGAATTTAAAACCATGAGAATTTTGTAAATCCTGTCAAAAATTCGTAGTTATTACAAGCATTCATGAAAAGGGTCATTCTGATAATTCTGGACGGCTGCGGGGCGGGGGAACTGCCCGATGCCGCCGATTTCGGCGACCGGGGCAGCAACACCCTGGGCAACCTTTCCCGGGCGGTCCCCGGAGGACTGGCCCTGCCCAACCTGCAGGGTTTGGGGTTGGGAAACGTCATTGAGATATCCGGGGTCTCACAAAATCCCCTGGCCTCAGGCAATTGGGGCAAACTGACCGAACGTTCCAAGGGCAAGGATTCCACCTTCGGGCACTGGGAGATTACGGGCTTGGTCACCGAAAAGCCATTGCCCACCTATCCTGCCGGGTTCCCGCCGGAGATCATAGAACCATTCAAAAAGGCCATCGGCCGGGACATCCTGGCCAACCGGGTGGCCTCCGGCACCGAGATCATCAAAGAACTGGGGGACCGGCACGTCAAGACCGGCTTTCCCATCGTCTACACCTCGGCCGACAGCGTGTTTCAGGTCGCCTGCCACGAGGAAATTGTCACCCTGGAGCAACTTTACTACTGGGGCCAGAAGGCCCGGGACATCCTGACCGGCGAACACGCGGTGGGGAGGGTGATAGCCCGGCCGTTCATTGGAACTTCCGGCAACTACCAAAGAGTTGGAGGTCATCGCAGGGATCTTTCCCTGAAACCATTCAAGCCTACCGTGCTGGACCACCTCAAAAAAAGCGGCCTGCAAGTCATGGGCGTGGGCAAGATCCACGACCTGTTCGCCGGACAGGGTCTGACCCAAAGCATCCACACCGACGACAACCGGGATGGCATGGAAAAGATCCTGAAAGCCCTGCCCGACTTCAAGCAGGGCCTGCTGATGGCCAACCTGGTGGACTTTGACATGAGCTGGGGCCACCGCAACGATGTCCTGGGTTTTTACAAAGGCCTGCAGGACTTCGACGCCTGGCTGCCAGAGCTGCTGAAGGTCTTGACCGGAGACGATCTGCTCCTGATCACCGCCGACCACGGCAACGATCCCACCACTCCCTCCACCGACCACTCCCGGGAATACACCCCGCTGCTGGTCTTCGGCCCGGGGATCAAAAACGGGGGCGACCTGGGAACCAGGGAAAGTTTTGCGGACATCGCGGCCACTTTAGCTGAGGTCTTCGGCATACAGGGAACCGGGAACGGTCAGAGCTTCTGGACCTCAATAAACCGCTAAGACGCTAATGACGCAAAGTTGTTACAAAATGGTGAGGTTAAAAATGCCTAAACCCTACCGACCAACTGCTAATGACCTAGTCAAAGTTGCCAAAGAAGCCAAACAGAAGGCCTATGCTCCTTACTCCAAATTCAAAGTAGGCGCGGCGCTTCTCGCCAAGAGCGGCAAGGTTTACACCGGCTGCAACGTGGAGAACGCCTCCTACGGGCTGACCTGCTGTGCCGAGCGCAATGCCGTGTTCCAGGCGGTGGGGCGGGGGGAGAGAGACTTCATCGCCATCGCCATCGTCTCCGATTCCCCGGAACCTACCGCGCCCTGCGGGGCCTGCCGCCAGGTGCTGCACGAGTTTTCCCCCGAGCTGGAAGTGATCATGGCCGGAGCCAAGGGGAAGGTCAGAACGCGGAAACTAAAAGAACTGCTTCCGGATTCTTTCGGACCGAAATCACTAAAAAACAAGTGACCAGCCGGCTGATTGAAGGGCCTTCTCACACGAAGCCACAGAGAACACAAAGAATTGCCTCGGTGTCTTAGTGTGATATCATGGTAACCTAAATGGATCAAAAACAAAAATACAATAAAAGGAGAAATACTTTGTTCGGAATAGCATTTGCCATGGGACAGCCGGGAGCCCCGGCTGCGGGACAGCAGAGCGGCGGCGGTTTGCTGGGCTTGCTGCCCATCGTCATCATGTTCGTCATCATCTATGTTCTGCTGATCCTTCCCCAGCAGCGCCAGCAGAAGAAGCACGCCCAGATGCTTAAGGGCCTGCAGAAGGGCGACAAGGTCATCGCTGCCGGCGGGATCCACGGCACCGTGGTGGGAGTGGACGACGCCCGGAACATGGTGGTGGTCAAGATAGACGAGAACGTCAAGATAGAAGTGCAGAAGTCCACGGTCTCTGTCAAACTGGAAAAGTAAGGGTTACTTAACAGCCAAGCCGCCAAGCCAAATCGTGAATTGTAAATTGTAAATCGTGATTTTGTGTCTTCGTGTCTTAGTGGCATAATAGAGATGTCAGCAACCAAACAAAAAATACTACCCATCAGGGTCTATGGCGACCCGGTGCTGAGGCAAAAGGCCGAGCCGGTGAAGAACATCGACGGCCGGCTGATCTCTTTGGCCGAGCAGATGATCGAATCACTGGCTTCGGCCCGGGGGTTGGGTCTGGCTGCGCCCCAGGTGGGGCATTCGCTGGCCCTTTGCATCATCAACCTTCCGGCTTTGGATCCCAAACATGCCAAGCCGCTGATACTGATAAACCCCAAACTGCAGGCTTCCGACGGCAAGATCGTCTACCAGGAGGGATGCCTTAGTTTCCCCGGTATGTACGCCGATGTGGCCCGGCCCCAGAACGTGACCGTCACCGGACTGGACCGGGACGGCAACCCGCTGGAGCTGGAGGCTGCCGACTTTTTAGCCCGGGTGTTTCTGCATGAGATGGACCACCTTAGCGGGGTGCTTTTCATAGACCACCTCAGTCCGATCAAACGGCAATTATTGAAAAAGCAGCTCAAGGAAATAAGCGCTGCGGCCGGGGACAAGGTCAAATGAGGAACATATTTCGCCAAACCAGGGGACATCTGATCAGGCTGGAAGAAGACAACTCCGGTCTTTCCGAAGCCGCAGGCCAAACCGTGGATGCCCTGAACCGGGGAGAGGTGATGGCCTTTCCCACCGATACGGTCTATGGCCTGGGTTGCCGGGCCGACCTGCCCCAGTCAGTTAAAAAGATCTACCGGCTTAAGGGGCGGAACTTTTCCAAGCCGCTGATACTGTTCATCAAGGATCCAAAGGAGCTTGCCGGGATCGTCAGTCAGGCCCCGGAATATGCCGGGAAACTTATCGACGCTTATTGGCCGGGGCCGCTGACCATGGTGTTCCCTGCTTCGGACCGGGTCAAAAAATGGGGCTTGGATAAAAACGGCACCATCGGGGTCAGGCAGCCAAAACACAAGGCTCTGCAGTCCATCCTGGAACAATTGGACTGTCCCCTGGCCACCACCAGCGCCAATGTCAGCGGGGCCCAGGAATCCTGCAATGTCGAGCAGGTGATAGAATCCTTCAAAGATCCGGTGGACATGATCCTGGACGGGGGGGAGCTTCCCCGCTGCCGGCCTTCCACTGTGCTGGACCTGTCCCGGGAGCACCCGGTGATACTGCGCCGGGGCGACATTGACCGGCAGGAACTGTCAGAACTTTTGTTGCTGCCGGTGAAGCAGGACAAGGTTGAGGTGCTGTTCATCTGCACCGGCAACACCTGCCGCAGTCCCATGGCCGAGGGGTACCTCAGGCACATTCTTCCCAAGAACTGGAAGGACAGAGTGACAGTGCGATCCTGCGGCACCAGAGCCCTGCCGGGCATGCCGGCCACGGACAAAGGGCAGGAGACGGCCAAGAAATGCGGCTTCGATCTCTCCGGCCATCATTCCCGGACCCTGACCGACAGTCTGATGAAACAGTCCGACATTATCATCGCCTTGGAGGAGGGGCACCGGCAGGACGCCAGAAAACTTTTCCCCAAAGCCCAGGTGGACCTTCTCTCGGTGGACGGAGTGGCAGATCCCATCGGCGGAACGCTGGAGGATTATGCCAAGACACTGGAACTGATAAAACGGGAAATGCCGGACGTGCTGGAGAAGATAAAAGAGATCCTAGCCTGAAAAAATGTCCGGTTGCGGACAGGCCAACAAAAAACTTGAATAGATTTTTATTTTTTGGTATACTTAAGGCGTTGTAATTCTGAACGGGGCTTCGTGCTTGGCAGATCGAAGAATAGTTGATCGGTTAAGCAGGCGGAGTGTGTCGGAATGAAGACTGAAAAAGCCGGGCGTCCTTCGGAAGCAGAGCAAGGGGCCATTCTCAGGATGACGTAGCAATTCTTTGGAGTAGGGCGGTTAGCTCAGTTGGTTAGAGCGCTGGTCTCACATACCAGAGGTCACAGGTTCGAATCCTGTACCGCCCACCATAAGACTGGGAATAGATGATAGGGATTTGATCGGTGTGGTTTGTGAATCTTTTTTCCGCAGGCATCTTAAGATGCCTTTTTTGTTTTTAGACAGGTTCTCCGCCAGTAGCACGGCTGAGCGGTTAAGCGGCGGCGGATCTGCCGTCGCCTAACATAAAGGCTTGGCTGCCGGCAGAGAATCCTGTACCGCCCACCATAAGATTGGGACTTGATGATTGGGATTTGGTCACAGTAGTTGATGAAATATATTTTTTACCGGTATCAGAAATGATGCCGGTTTTTTGTTTTAAAAGGTTTTCTCTCCAAAATCCAAGCTTTTTAGCTGCACAAAATTAATCACCATTAAACTCTATGCAATGCAATAAGATACAATGCAAAAATAATAGAAAAAACCTTTGCAATTTTACCATATATTGTGGTATAATTACCGACATAATACACCAAATAGTGTTTTAACCTAAAAAATCCAAAAACCGGGATTTTATGTATCTTAAGTCTTTTAAGGGCAGTGGGTTCAGGAATTTGCAGACCTTTTCCTTGGAATTTTCTGAAGACAAGAATTTATTCTATGGTTCCAATGGTTCGGGCAAAACCAATCTGTTGGAAGGCATCTATTATTTGTGCATCGGCCGCTCGATGAGGGAATCGGCCGAGGATGAAAACCTGATCCGCTTCTCCGACGACATGTTCCGTCTGGAAGGCCAGATGCAGACCCAGCGGGGTGAGATGATGGTGGAATCCGCCTTCAACAAAGTGGAAAAACGCTGCAAGATCAACGGCGAAGTGCAGCTCAAGCTGTCAGAACTCATCGGCCGGCTTCCGGTGGTCAGCCTTTCGCCCGAGGATGACGAACTGTGCAAGGACGGGCCCGGGGTGCGGCGGCGTTTCATGGACCTGGCCATCTCCCAGCTTTCCCGCAATTACCTGGCCGACCTCCAGGAATACCGCCGGCTGCTGCACCAGCGCAACCGTCTGCTGTTTGACATCCGCGAGGGGCGGGGCCAGGTAGCTTCGCTGGAGGCCTGGAACCAGCAGTTGGTGGCCTGCGGGTCAAGGATAATCAACAAGCGGATCCAGGTGATAGACGATCTTAAGGAAACCGCCGGCAGCCGGTACCTGGGCATTGCCGGGGGCCGGGAGCGGCTGGGTCTGCGTTACAAGCTTTCGTTCAAG
This sequence comes from bacterium, assembly GCA_030655055.1. Classification (NCBI taxonomy): domain Bacteria; species bacterium. Next base: position 350 of record JAURWH010000178.1, on the reverse strand, counting down.
AGCGAACCGGACGAGCCGGTGGAACAGGCCTTTGCCAAGGCCCTGGCCGCCAACTACGAGTTCGAGAGGCGGCGGGGCATCACCATGTTCGGACCCCACCGGGACGACCTGGAGATATCCATCGGCGGCAGCAGCATCCGCAGCTTCGGCTCTCAGGGCCAGCAGCGCACAGCCGCCATCAGCCTGAAACTGGCCGAGGCCGAGATGCTGGCCGTGCAGTTGAAGGAAAACCCGATCCTGCTGCTGGACGAGATCTTCGCCGAGCTGGACCGGGAGCGGGGCGGGTTCTTAGTGGACCAGCTGGACCCGGGATACCAGGTGTTCATAGCCACCGCCAAGGACCAGGAGGT
>JAURWH010000177.1 GCA_030655055.1 bacterium | reverse complement strand
GAAACTCAGGCCGGAGAAGGCCTGCAGCCTTTTGGGGGCGGACATCAAGCCTGAAAGAATGGCGGAGATCCTCAACGCCCTGGAGCTGAAGGCCGCGGTCTCCGGAAACGTAATAAATGTGCAGGTCCCCAGCTTTAGGGCCGACCTAAGCCGGGAAGCCGACCTGATAGAGGAGATCGGCCGGATATACGGCTACGACAACCTGCCGTCCGAGGGGATAACCCCCTGGCCGGTGCCGGGAGTGCAAAGACCCAGGGAAAAAGCCGTGGATAATATTGTGACCGCCCTGGTCTCCCAGGGATTTTGCCAGCACTACGGCCTGCCCCTGATGGACCCGTCACATTATGCCAAGCTGGGATTGGCCCGGGACGCCAACCTGGTGGAACTGGACAACCCCCTTTCCTCGGACCTTTCCGTATTGCGGCCGATGCTGCTGCCGGGGCTTTTGGAAGCGGGGCAGAGAAATTTGAACAACGGGCTGAACCGGGTAAGGCTGTTTGAGTGCGGGCTGGTCTTTGCCCCCGGCCAGCCGGCCCCGTCGGAATCACTTAAGCTGGGGATGCTGGCCTGCGGGGAAAGAGAGAGCCAGAGCTGGGACCGGAAGCCGGGAAGCTTTGATCTCTTCGACCTGAAGGGATCCCTGGAGGTCTTGTTTGAAGCCCTGAAGATCAAGGGGATCTCCTATTCCTCTGAATTCAAAACGCCCAAACCATTCCTGCACCCCGGCCGTTCGGTGGAATTGCTGCTGGACGGGGCGGTCATCGGCTGGGCGGGAGAGCTGGACGCTTCCGTTCTTAAGGCCTGGGACATCAAGGAAAAACTATACTGTTCGGAGCTGGAACTGGAGCCCATCCTTAAACTGATGGCCGGGGACGTCACCCAGTTCTCCGAGATCCCCAAATTCCCGGCGGTCAAGCGCGACCTGGCCATCATGATTCCCCAGCCGGTCACCAGCCGGGAGATACTGGACGCCATCACAAAAACCGGCGGGGCTACATTGGAGCGGGCGGAGCTGTTCGATCTTTACTCCGGGGATCAGGTGGAAAAGGGTCAAAAGAGCCTGGCTTTCTCGCTGGTCTACCGCCATCCCGAGCGGACACTGAACGACGCCGAGGTCAACCAGGTGCACCAGGAGATAGTCAAAGTGCTTAAGGACAAGTTCGGGGCCGGGATCCGGTGATGACCGGGGACTGACGGTGGTTTCGATACGCCCCGCAGTCGGCTGAGGGGCTGGCATTTCGATACGTTTACACTACTCAATGTCCAGCCGTACTTGTGCTGAGTGTATCGAAGCATCGAAGCCAGGCGGGGCACTCAACCACCGGTCACAGTGATTCGTAATTCTGAAATACCCCAACAGGTTTTTAATATATAATTCAAAAGCGAGGACATCAATATGAGCGGAGATCCCCTGGCGATATTGGAAGAACGAATAAACCGGGCGGTTGACAAGATCACCGAATTGAAGAACCAGAAGGAAAAATTGGAAAAGGACAACCAGGACCTCAAGGACAAGATAGACCACCTGACCAAGAGGCTGAAGACCATCGAGGATGAAAAAAAGCAGCAGAACAACCTGGAGGACGAGAACCAGAAACTGCAGCAATCCCAGGAGGATGCCAAGAAGCGCCTGACGGAGATCATAGACAAGCTGGAAAAACTCAAGGACTAGTTTTCGGGGCCGGGGGCCTTAGAAACCGCAGGGACAAAAAGAAAAACCAAAATATAGGGTAACATGACCGTATCCAAAAACGGGATCAAAGTGGAGATCTTTGGAACCGAATACCGCATCAAGGGCGACGCCAACGGCGACTATATCAAGCAGGTGGCCGGGTTGGTGGACGAGCGGATGCGCCAGATAGCCGAGGCTTCAATGACCGGCTCGGTGGCCAAGATCGCCATTTTGGCGGCAGTCAACATAGCCGACGAGCTTTTAAAGGAGCGCCTGGCCCGGGAATCGGCCATGGACAAGCTGTCGGAACGCCTGAAGCAGGCAGAGGAAAACGGACAGGAATAATTTTTCACTTCCCTCTTGCATTTTTAGCTTCATGGTGTTATATTAGCCGAAGCGGAGGATGAAACGCCTCCCGGTTTTTGGTATATTATTAGTTCTTTATTTCCCTGCGGTGTCCGTATCGATTGGATCATTTTTGAGCCAACACCTGTTCACTTAGGGCCTAAACCTTCGGGCGCGGTGTGCATGCCTTCCTTAATTGGGGGGAAGCCTTAACCGTCTGAGGCGGCACCATTTTTTGAATAGGTTCAAAGTGTCCTTTCGACCGGCACAGGCGGGGAATTTTTTATTTCCGGAACATTAAAAGGCTGGGACTTACCACAGAAACACCGAAAACGGGAAGACACGGAACAAAACCTCAAAGGCAAAAACATCAAGACCAGCAAGTTTCCTCGTTCCGTGTTTCCGTGGTAAAAGTGTCCTTCGAAATCTTAACCCAAAACAAAAATCATTACCAAGTTATTGACCGACCCGGATCAGAGCAAGGCCGGGCAACATGAAAAGGAAAGGAAAAAATGCTGATAGTACTGTGGATAACAATATCGCTGGTATGCCTGGGGCTGGGCTTCTTCTTTGGATACCTGCTGCACAAGAAAATGGGGGAAGCCAGGATCGGCGACGCCCAGAAGCTGGCCGAGAAGATGATCAACGAGGCCCAGCGGGAGGCGGCCACCTACAAGAAGGAGGCCCAGGTTTCGGCCAAGGAAGAATGGTACAAGCTCAAGAACAACTTTGAAAAAGAGACCCAGGGCAAGCGCCACGAGCTGAAGGAAGCCGAGAACCGGATACTGGAAAAGGAAAAGCAGAACGACCGCAAGGTGGACATCATCAGCCGCAAGGAAAAGGAAGTGGAGATCCGGGAGCGGGACCTGGTGGCCAAGGAACGGGTGATCCGGGCCAAGGACGAGCGGCTGACCACCATGATCGACGAGCAGAACGCCAAGCTGGAGCAGATAGCCGGCCTGACCCAGGAGGAGGCCAAGAAGCAGCTGATGCAGAACCTGGAGACCCAGGCCCGGCACGAGGCGGCCCAGCTGATAAAGACCATCCGGGACGAGGCCCGGGACAACGCCGAGAAGGAGGCCAAGCAGATCATAGGGCTGGCCATCCAGCGCTACTCCGGCGAGCACACCGCCGAGACCACGGTGTCCGTGGTGCCCCTGGCCTCGGACGAGATGAAGGGCCGGATCATCGGACGGGAAGGCCGCAACATCAGGGCCTTTGAGGCCGCCACCGGGGTGGAAGTGCTGATAGACGACACGCCGGAGGCCATCGTGATCTCGGGCTTTGACCCGGTGCGCCGGGAAATAGCCAGGATCGGCATGGAGAAACTGATCTCCGACGGCCGGATCCAGCCGGCCCGGATCGAGGAAGTGATCGAGAAGGCCAAGCTGGAAGTGGACCGCAGCATTCGGGAGGCCGGCGAGGGCCTGGCTTTGGAGGTCGGCGTGGCCGGCCTGCACCCCGAGCTGATGGTGCTTTTGGGGCGCCTGAAATACCGTACCAGCTACGGCCAGAACGTATTGCAGCATTCCAAGGAAGTGGCCTTTTTGGCCAGCGTGATGGCCGGGGAGCTGGAACTGGACCAGTCCATAGCCAAGCGCTGCGGGCTGCTGCATGACATCGGCAAATCGGTGGACCACAACATCGAGGGTACCCACACCCAGATCGGGATGGACCTGGCCAAGCGCTACGGCGAATCGGCCCTGGTCATCAACGCCATCGGAGCCCACCACGAGGACATCGAGGCCACCTCGCTGTACTCGGTGCTGATCGCGGCGGCCGACGCCATATCTGGCGCCAGGCCCGGGGCCAGAAGGGAATCGCTGGAGGCCTACGTCAAGCGGCTGGAGAAGCTGGAGGAAGTGGCCTATTCCTTCAAGGGCATCAGCAAGGCCTACGCCATCCAGGCCGGCCGCGAGGTGCGGATCATGGTGATCCCCGAGGACGTCAACGACAACCGGGTGACCGAGATGGCCGGGGAGATCGCCCACAAGATAGAGCAGTCGCTGCAGTACCCGGGGCAGATCAAGGTCACCGTCATCCGCGAGACCCGCGGAGTTGGTTACGCAAAATAGCTTGCCCACGCTTGCGCGCCATAGCGCTACAGCGCGCAGGCACGAAACACACTAAAACCCGCGAAAAGGGATAACGTATTATTCAATAGCTTCAGGGAATACCAGGTTCCAAAAAGGTTCCCGAGGAGATTAAATAAGTAAAAAGTTTTTAGTGTTCTTTCGTGTATTTAGTGGGAAGAATGAAAATACTATTTAACTTGCCCACGAAACACACTAAAACTCGCGAAAAGGATTAACCGATTTCTTATTCCTTTAAGCGAATTTGAAATTAATTTTAGTGTTCTTTCGTGTATTTAGTGGGAAGAATGAAAATACTGTTCATCGGCGACATCATCGGGAGCCCGGGGCGGAGCGCGGTCAGGCACATCCTGCCGGAGATCGTCAAGGAGCACGGGGTGGACTTCGTGATCGCCAACGGCGAGAACGCGGCGGCCGGCTTCGGGCTGACCGTGACCGTGGCCAAGGAGCTTTTTGCCCTGGGGATAGACGTGCTGACCACCGGCAACCACCTGTGGGACAAGAAGGAGATCATTCCCTTTCTCTCCAGCGAAAAGCGCATCCTGCGGCCGGCCAACTATCCCGAAGAGTCGGTGGGTTTTCCTTACGGAGTTTACAAGGCGGAGAACGGCGCAAAAGTCGGCGTGCTCAATCTCCTGGGCCGGGTGTTCCTGTCCACCACCGACTGCCCCTTTAAGGCGGCGGACAAGGCGCTGAAGGAGATCAAAAAAGAGACCGACATCATTTTGGTGGACATCCACGCCGAGGCCACTTCCGAGAAGATCGCCATGGGCTGGTACCTGGACGGCCGGGTGTCCGCGGTCATCGGCACCCACACCCACGTGATGACGGCCGACGAGCGGATTTTACCGCTGGGCACGGCCTACATCACCGACGCCGGGATGTGCGGGGGCTTTGAAGGCGTGATAGGGATGGAGAAGGAAGGGATCATAAAGCGCTTTCTGGACCAGATGCCGGCCAAGTTCGCCCCGGCCGAGGGAGACGTGAGGTTCAGCGGGGTGGTGGTGGAGATTGATGATAAAACGGGACGTGCACGAAGTATTCTCAGAATTTATGAGTCTTAATAAACCATAAAAAAAATATTTACAATGAAGCTATTTTCAGTTATCGACAGATACTTTATCGGTTATCTGGTAATTTTTGTGTTATTTATATTTGCATTATTAACTCCGATATTGTTTGATCTTCATAGTATTGCTGCAGGTGTTATTTTGGGTTGTATTTGTTTATCGCTATTATTATTTTTAGGGTTTACGGCTCGTGCCATGTTAATGAATTTTTCATTTAAAACAAAAGACAAGAAGATACATATTTTAAATAAAAACATTTTATTTGATCCGGCAGTATGGCATGTTATTTGTGTTTTCAATCACCTTGCAGTGGTCTTTGCGTTTATGAAAATAACCAGAAATTTGAAAGAAAAACATAAAGAGCACGTTAGTTTGTTGAAAAATTGGCAAGGACTATTCTTATCCTGGTCAACAGCGGGTTTATTTATACCGTTTTGGTATATACTTATCAAACGTAGAATTTATGAACTAAATACATAATTAGGATATTTTGTATTGTGGCCCAAATCATTGACGGCAAGAAAATAGCGGCGGACATCCGCCAGGAAGTCAAGACCGAGGTCTCCGAGCTCAAGGCCCGCGGGACAGAACCTCATTTAGCTGTGATCATAGTAGGCAGCGACCCGGCCTCGCAGGTCTATGTCCGCAACAAGCACCAGGACTGCGAAGAAGTGGGCATCCGCTCCTCGGTCATCGAACTGCCGGCGGACACCACACAGTCACAGCTGCTGGACAAGATCAAAGAACTGAACCAGGACCAGACCGTCCACGGCATCCTGGTGCAGTCGCCGCTGCCCAAGGGCTTGTCCGAAGAACAGGCCTTTCAGTCCATATCCCCGTTAAAGGATGTGGACTGTTTTCATCCCGAGAACGTGGGCCTGATGATCCTGGGGCGGCCGCGCTTTTTGCCCTGCACCCCGGCCGGGGTGATCGAACTGCTGGTCCGCACCGGGATCGAGATCTCCGGAAAGTACATCGTGATCGTGGGCCGCTCCAACATCGTGGGCAAGCCGCTGGCCAACATGCTGCTGCAGAAGGCCAAGCACGCCAACGCCACGGTCACCGTCTGCCACACCGGCACCAAGGGGCTGCCCTACTATACCAAGCAGGCCGACATCGTGATCGCGGCGGCCGGCAGCCCGGGGATGATCACCGGCAGCATGCTCAACAACAACTGCGTGGTGGTGGACGTCGGCGTCAACCAGGTCACCGACCTCAGCAAGAAGAGCGGGGTAAAACTGACCGGCGACGTGGATTTTGAGTCGGCCTCCAAGGTCGCCTCGTACATCACGCCGGTGCCTGGCGGGGTGGGCCCCATGACCCGGGCCATGCTGCTGAAGAACACGGTGAAGGCGGCGACCTAACCCCTTCCCCCTTCCCCGCGAGGGAAGGGGCATCGTGTTCCCTCTCCCATTGGGGGAGGGACAAAGGGAGGGGTCAAACCAAGTACTGTAATAATTATGCCCGACGACAAACAAATAATCCTTTCAGTCAGCCAGCTCAACGCCCAGGTGCGGCGGGTGCTGGAGTCCTCCATCCCCAGGCTGTGGGTCAAGGGCGAGGTCTCCAACATGACGGCCCATTCCTCCGGCCATCTGTACTTCAGCTTAAAGGACAACGGGGGGCAGGTGCGCTGCGTGATGTTCAAGACGGCCGCCCAGTCTTTGCTGCTTTTGCCCCAGGACGGAATGCAGTGCCTGGCCCTGGCCGATGTCACACTTTACGAGCGGGCCGGACAGTACCAGCTGAATGTCCAGCAGCTCCAAATAGCGGGGCAGGGCGAACTGGCGTTGGCCTTTGAGCGCTTAAAGAACAAGCTGTTCCAGGAAGGCCTGTTTGACCCGGAACACAAGCGGCCCATTCCCAAATATCCCACGGCCATCGGACTGGTGACCTCGCCCACCGGGGCGGTGTTGCGGGACATCATCAAGGTGGTCAAACGGCGCTGGCCCCTGTGCCAGCTGATCCTGAACCCGGTGCCGGTGCAGGGTGTTGGGGCCGGGGATAAGATCGCCCAGGCCATAGAACAATTCAAC
>JAURWH010000176.1 GCA_030655055.1 bacterium | reverse complement strand
AACGACTGGCACTCCACACCCTTGGCCAGCAGAAAGACGCTGGCCTGGTCGCCCTGTCCCAGCGAGTAAACGCCCAGCCTGAAGGCGTTCCAGACGGTTTCCGCATCCTGGGAGTAGATGATGATGCCTAATTTCATTATCTTCTTCTTTTGTTAATGTTTAGTGCTTTTCGTAGAAATACATTATTTGTTTTCGGGATTGGGTGTCTTTATCACGATGAAACTTAAGTCCTCCTGTCTCTGGTTGGTGATGTGCATCGGCGTTCCCCGGGTAACTGCCGCCAGCTGGCCGTGCTTGATGACGTGGTCTTTTTCCTCAAAGTTAAAAACGCCTTCGCCCTGCAGCACTATCAGATAGACCATGTCGGCGTTGGCCAGATGCTTTGGCACTTCCTGGCCCTGTTTCAAGTGGAGATAGTTAAGCAGCGCCTGGGGCTGGTTGAACACGCCCTTGCGGGCCTTCTCTGTGGTGTTGAAGTCCAGGGTTTCAATGGTTATCATGGGCACCTCCATTATTTCGCCACTAAGGCACCAAGGCACCAAGAGTATTATTTATATCGTTTTATGTCTTTGTGTCTTGGTGGCAGGTTTAATCCAACGGCTCAAAGTTGCTTTTGTCCACCTGGCAGATGGGGCAGACCCAGTCGTCCGGGATCTTCTCGAACGGGGTCCCCGGCGCAATGCCGGAATCAGGATCCCCGGCGGCCGGGTCGTAGATGTAATCGCAGATCGTGCAGCGGTACTTTTTCATGGTTTTTCCTTTCTGGTTGGGGCAATTCATCCGACTACGCCACCTTTCGCAGGTACGTCGGACGAGCGAATTACCATTACTGTTTGGTTGAGGTTAAAGTCTTTCGCCCTTTACCGTGATGGTTTCTACAGTAATGGACATTCTCTTCCCCGAGTCCTTCAGCGCCTGGCGCACCACCCGCAGCAAACCCTGGCAGCAGGGCACCTCCATGATGGCCACGGTGACGGACTTGATGTCATTCTGCCGAAAGATCTCCGTAAGTTTTTCCAGGTACGGGTCTGTCTTGTCCAGCTTTGGGCAGGCTATGATCAGCGCCTTGCCGGCCAGCATCACATTGTGGAAATCACCATAGGAGAAAGGCACGCAGGAGGCGGCGATAAGAAGATCGGCATTTTGGAAGAACGAGGCGTTGACCGGCACCAGATGCAGCTGGATGGGCCAATGAGCCAGTTGAGAGTTTACAGTTGTAACGTTTGAAGTTGCCTGGGATGGAAGTTGCTGCCGGATCTGCGATCCGGGGCAGGTATGTCGGGGCAATTCATGAATTGCCCTTACTGGGTTCGCTTTTACTGATTCCTCATCAAAGCTTTCGGCCTCACGCTCGACCACCTGAATGGCATCCTGGGGACAATGTCCCAGGCAGGCCCCCAGCCCGTCGCAGTATTTGTCGCTGACCAGCCGGGCCTTGCCGTCCACGATCTTCAGCGCCCCCTCCGCGCAGTTGGGGATGCATTCTCCGCAGCCGTTGCATTTTTCCTGGTCTATCTGGACTATCTTGCGTTTCATTTCAGCAACCTGTTTGTATGTCGTAGGGGCGATTCACGAATCGCCCGTTTAAGGAGGGTTCAAACAAATGTTGACAGTTTGGCCGAGTTCAGCCGGTTGTCCAGGTCTTTCTGCAATTTGGTCAGGGCGGGATATATCGGACAGACATGGTGCCGGCAGCGCCCTTCATTCAGGCAGGCGCTTACCAAAAGCGTCCCGTCCACCGCCGCGAAGATCTGTTTGACCAGTATCTTTTGGGCCGGCCGGCCCAGGAACAGACCCCCGTTCTTCCCCTTTCGAGACTTCACAAGCCCGGCCCCGGATAGTTGCTGGGCTATCTTGGACATGAAGGCCGGAGTGGTCTTTATCCGTTGGGCCAGGGCCGAAGCCGGTACAAGTTCGCCCTCTTTCTGCCGGGCCATAATGATCATGGCCTGCAGGGCGTATTCGTTGCGCTTGGTCAGAAGCATAAAATCCTTTTTACTTAATAAGACTTAATTAGTCCTATTATATACAAAACGACCGGATTTGTCAATAGACTGCAGAATATATTTGCCAAAACGAAACCGGCCCTTTCCTGGTCCCAGAAAGGGCCGTTTGCCTGATCCCTGTTTTCTTATTTAAGGATGACCAGCTTTTTCACGTCTTCAAACTCTCCCGCGACCAGCTTGTAGAAATAGATGCCGTTGGACACCTGCCGGCCGTTGTCGCCAGCACCGTTCCAGTTGACGCTGTAGAAACCGGCCTTGCGGGTATCGCTGGCCAGGGTCTTCACCCGCTCGCCCAGCACATTGTAGACCACCAGACTGACCTTGCCGGGGGCCTTAAGGGCAAAGGCGATCTTGGTAGCGCCGTGGCTGACCGGGTTGGGATAGTTCTGCATCAAAAGGTAATTGGATGGGCCGGATGCCTCTGTTTCGTATTCAGCGGTAATCCCCGTAGCCCCCCAGGCCCCGCTTCCGTAATAGTTATCGGCGGTTACGGTATAGAGCCAGGCGGCCTTGCCGCCCTTGGCGTTGTTGTCAATAAAGCTGTCCACGATGCCAAATCCGTAACGATGGTTTACCGTGGACAGCAGATCGGCTGCGGTCGGGGGCGTGGTGGAGCCCAGCACCTGCTTGTAAATGCTGTACCGATGGACCTTCTGCCTGTCAACATTGTTCTTATACCATTTGATCCTGTTTTTGGTGGCAGACAGGGCTGACACCATGGTGCTGTCCGGCGGGGTGGGCAAAACCAGTCCGGTGACGTCAACCTTGTATACTTTGCCCTCGTCCATGGTAGCACAGTACAGATAGAACTTGTTGCCGGCGGCTCCTGGTGCGTATGGTATGGTACCCACCGGGGCATAGGGAATTCCATAGGCGTTGGTGGCCTCCATTGCCATGCCGTAAGTGCCATAACTGCCGTTTAGGGCCGGGCCGGTCATCATGTCAATCATTTCTCCGGTTGCCGGATTCCGGCGGATCAGGATGTTCATAAAGGCCGATGAGGTCCAGAGGCTAGAGCCGTCATATTCCAATGCCCGGCCGTTCCACCATTCGCCCATTCCGTTTTCGGTATTCACCTCTGCTCCGTAAACGTCCTCATCCCAGCTGAAACCCATTCGCTTGACCGCAGTGCCCGTGGCCGGTTTGCTGATCACAAACAGCGATTCCGAGTAGGCGTCAAAGTTCTGCCAGTAGACCCATAGCGAGTCCCCGGGCATAGGGTCCGGGCCTACGGTGTCAATTATTCCGGGACCAAAGGCCACCCCCCGAATGCGCTTCATCGGGGTGCCGCCCCAGGAGACATTGGGAGCCCTGAAATAGCTGCTGACGGCCGTGGAACGGTTGGTGCAGTAAATTGAATCCTGCAGGGAGATCCAGAAACTGCCGGAGTTGTCTATGCTGATGCCTCCGGCGTATTTGGTGGCCACATGGACCGGACCCCGGTTGTTGAAGGAACGAATGGTGTCGGCTGGCAGCAGGGGGTTATTGGCGGTGTTCTTGCCTATCGCATAAAGCCGGGTGGCAAAGGTGGCATGGTCCAGGTTGGCATTGCTGACGAACACCGTATCTCCCAATACCGCCACCGAGTTGGGCATTATCCGCCAGTCGTAGGTGGTTCCACCCACCCGAAGGTTCTGAAAGTCGTAAGTTTTGACCACCCTCAAATCGCTGATCCTCAGGGTGAAATAGCTGGTGGTAGTATACGCGGGGGTGGTACTCCTGAATTTGATCGCAAAGGTTACGTCGTAGAACTTGGGGGCATCCTTGTAGATGGTCACCCCATAGCCCAGGCTCTGAACACTTGCATCAGTGGCTAGGGCTCCTGCACCCAAGGCTTTCCAGCCGGGGTTGGTGATGGAGGCCCACTGCTCGCCGTTTACCACATATAATGAGCAGGCCGCTCCGGCGGAGATGGCCGCACCGGCATTACGAAGGGTCACCTTAACGGTATCATATTCCCAGGGATCCATAACACCGTTGTTATTATTGGCGGTGTAAAGCATTGGCGGGTCCAGCACCAACGAAGACTGATAGCCCACCAGCGGAGTGGCCGCCGCCAAGCCGGTCCGGGCCACCTTAAAGGTCATGGTGGGTCCTTCCTTGGAAACGTCGTATATCCAGGGGCCGTTTCTGGCGGCTGTTCCGCCAACCAAGCCTGCATTTGCCAGACAGTTGGGAACGGTCAGCGAATCTATGGTGGTTTCGTCATATCCGGCGGGGTTGATGTCCTCGGCCGAGTACGCTGCGTTTCGCACCATCCAATCCCGGGGGAAAGTTGAATCTCCGGCGGCATAAAATAGATTGGGATCGACCCCGGGCTGTTCCACCCAGGAATAATAGTACTTGGCGCAGGGTGGGCCGTCGTTAAACCTGGCAGCTCCGCCCATACGGGTATCCAGATGAGTGATGATCAGACCGCTCTCGGGCAGGCCGTCTTCGTAGAAAGGAGTGCGGTTGCGCAGTTCCACAAAAAAGACCTGGGCGGAATCGCGGAAGGCATTGTTGCGGATGCGCCACAGGCGGACGCCGCTGGTGACATTGCCCCGGCGGGCTTCGCCGGCCGAGTCAAGCGGGGCGATGGTATACTGGCCGTCGCCGCGGTAAAGGCTGGAGATGGAATCGCTGTTTCCGGCCGCTCCGGCTGTCAGCCAACCATCAACACCGGTCTCGATATGGCCGTCCACGTCATACTGCAGGTGGCCGCCGGGGAAGGCCGGTTTATCGCCGCCGTTGGCGCCGTTGTAAGAGCCCATGTCCATTAAGGACCATGCCCCCCAGGGGGTCCCGGAGTAACCATAGTCGTACAGGTCCGGTCCGCCGATCTGGTGGAACATCTCGTGGCAGAACACGCCCAGCTGCCCGTTCTGGGGGCAGGTGATCATTTTGGTGATGGTAACCCCGTCATAAGTGCCAAAGCTTCCGGTCATGGACATGGACCAGATGTCTTTGGTGTCGGCGGACTCTTCCTGCCCCGGGCCGGGGTGAACCAGGATCAGACCGTCGGCCACGCCGTTGTTGTCGTTGTCGTAATCAACCGGGGCATCGGCGCCGCTTAAGGCGGCATTATAATAGGTGGAAGACGGGGCGTCGGCGTTAACGCCGGCCAGCCGGGTGACTCCGGTTGCAATCAGCGGAGAAACCGTGCCGAACCACCAAACCTTGCGCATGCTAAAATCATAGTAGAAGTTGCTCATGGAACCGACTATCGACGAGTCGGGAACGTAGGGAGAGATGGAATCTCCGTAGGCCAAAAAGTTGAACCATTTGGCGGTGGCCAGGGCGTGGTTGTTGGCGGCGCTGTGGTCGTAAGGAAACGGGGTGTAGGGATTTTGCCCTGCCTTTTGGGTTCCGGCATACCAGGCAAATGTGCTGTCCGAAAAATCCCCCAGGACGATGTTCATATACTGCCGACCGCTGGCGGCCTTGGAGGGATTTTCCTTGGTGCGCCCGGCCCCGTATAGGAAATCCGTTGACCATTTGTGCCTGGTTTCCGCCGGAACATTGATCATCTTATTGGCATTTTGGGACAGGGACGCCACAGCCTCGGCGTTGGGCCGCAAGTACCGGGAATAGGGGCAGTATGACTGCCCCGCTTTGTATGCGCTCGCCACCAGCAGACCGTTCTCCTGACGGGCAAAGGTCCACCAGCCGTTCTGGTCCTGGATGATGGAATAACCATCCGCGTCCTCCGCAAAATGAAAATGTTCATCGCCTTTTAGAACGGCGGAAATTTTACTGCCGTCAGGCTGGGTGAGCATTCTGGGACGGGGGTTGGCCGGTATGGCATAGGCTTGTTCAGCCAGCAGTGCCAGTGCCATTACCGCAAGCATTTTTACAATGCTCTTCATGATAAATCCTCTTTTATAATTTCATATAAATAGTAATGCATTAATCATGCCAATTATGTCATAAAATCTTAAGTAGTGGTAATGGGTTGTATTTCAACTTATTGCCTATCGATGTTGTTTCCAATACGCATTGTTAGCTTCATGCTATAATTTGTTATGTGCAAAATTTGCACTGTTGGGCAAATTTTTGTCCCACCTAAATAATTAGCTTCTACAACATTTTGTTAATTACTCTTGACAAAATATGAGTAATGGGTTTTAATATGGACCAACGTATTTTATGAAGGATTGCAAATGAAATCCTACCGCCAGGAACTTTGGTTCAACCTGCCAGACCGCCGGGGATTCATCAATATCACGCCCCAGGTGGAGAAATGCTTAAAAGACAGCGGCATTGGCGAGGGTCTGTGCCTGGTCAACGCCATGCACATCACTGCCAGCGTGTTCATCAACGACGACGAGGGCGGCCTGCACCAGGACTACGAGAAATGGCTGGAGAAACTGGCTCCGCACGAGCCGGTCTCCCAGTACCTGCATAACCGGACCGGCGAGGACAACGGCGACGCCCACCTTAAGCGGCAGGTGATGGGCCGGGAGATAGTGGCGGCCGTGACCAAGGGTAGGCTGGACTTCGGGCCGTGGGAGCAGATCTTCTACGGCGAGTTCGACGGAAGGAGGAAGAAGAGGGTGCTAGTGAAGATAATCGGGGAGTGATATAGGTGTCTTCGGTACAACCGCCTTGGGCGGTCACTCAGACACCTCCACAGTTCCAAACGGGGGTTGAGTAGGGCGTAAGGCCGTACCGAAGCCCCCAGCTCAGATGATCACTCCAACACTAAAACAATAAGCCATCGGGGGCTGAGTAGGGCGTAAGGCCGTATCGAAGCCCTACCTCAGATGATCACTCCAACACCAAAACAAAAAGCGGTCGGGGGCTGAGTAGGGCGTAAGCCCGTACCGAAGCCCCCGGCTACCAACCAAAGAATCCAAATGCCTTACATGTATATTTTAGAATGCGCCGATGGCAGCTATTATACGGGCAGTACAGTCTCTTTGGAAAAGCGCCTAAAGGAACACCAGAACGGCCTGGGCGCGAACCATACTAAGACACGTTTGCCCGTCACATTAATATACTACGAGGAATACCATTGGGTAGCTACCGCCTTTTATCGGGAGAAACAAATTCAGGGATGGACCAGGGCAAAGAAAAGTGCGTTGATAAAAGGAACTATTGAAGATTTGCCCAAATTAGCAAAAAAGATATTCAGAAAGAAGTTTTAAGCAGGTGGCTTCGATACGCCGCCACTGTGCGGCTACTCAGCCACCTTTGGAACAAGGTTGCATCGGGGGCTGAGTAGGGCGTAAGCCCGTACCGAAGCCCCACCTCAGACAATCACGCCAACACCAAAACAATAAGCCATCGGGGGCTGAGTGGGTGTAAACCCGTATCGAAGCCCCACCTCAGACGATCATCCAACACCAAAACAATAAGCCATCGGGGGCTGAGTGGGCGTAAGCCCGTATCGAAGCCCCCGCCAAAAGAAAAGAGGCAGGTTCAACGAACCTGCCTCTTTTTCATTCTGCCTTTTATTCCAGTTTCCTCACTTCCCCCGACCCGCTGACGCTGTTGCTGATCTTGGCCGGGTTGCCCTTGTAGCTGACGTCCCCGCTGCCGGCGATGCTGATCTCCAATTCCTGTGACGCGTTCACCTGGCAGTCACCCGAGCCGGCGATGGAGACATGGCACTTTTCCGAGATCAGGTCCAAGGCCTTGATATCTCCCGCTCCGGCGATGGCGGCGCTGAAGGTTTTGGCCATGCCGGTAAGCTTGATATCTCCCGCGCCGGAGATGGCGGTTTCCAGCACTTTGGTTTCCAGCTCCAGGATGATGTCCCCGGATCCGGAGATCGAAAGTTCCATGGTATCGCTGACGAACTTTCCCTTGCCGGTGATGTCGGCCGACCCGTCTATGTTAATGGCTTTCAAGTCCTTGACCGTGATATAGACCTTGACGTCTTCCCGGTCGTTATGACAGGAACCGAACCATCCGTGGCCTTTGGTGTCCACTTTAAGAGCGCCGTTCTTGACCTCGGTGGTAACCTTGGCCAGCAGTTTGGGCTCGGCCTCTATCTTGACCGAGCAGGTTTGACCCTGTTCAACGAAGACGGTATAGGCCCCATCGAAATGCAGTTTGCTGAAATCCCCGGTGTTCCTGATCTGGACCTCCGGTCCGGCCGCACGGGCCAAGGCGGTCCATAAAAATACCAGGATGGTTACCATATACGGCATTTGGCCGATCCTGGTTTTTAACGATGAAAAATTCATGTTTTTCCCCTCTTTTGGCGGTTTTTTTTGCTGTGTTTAGATTGAATACGCAGGGGCGCCGTCTTTTGTTTCAAATTTTCTTGACAATTGATTTTACATATATTAAGATGATTGTGGAATAGATGGTTTTTTGTTGCGCATTAAAAATGCCAATTAAGGGAGATCAGTTTCATGGAAAGTTATTTATTTCCTGTTATCGTTTTATTACTACTATTTACACTTTCATACCTGTTTATAAAACTATTCAAACAAAAAAATCCAAAACTATTTGGTGTAATTCTTAGTTTATTGCATCTTGCTTTTGTAATTCTATTAGCACTTGAAATATTTAAAGACATCAAACAAGGTTGGGCACCACCGTATGTTATTTTTGTAATAGATTTCCCGATATCTTTGGTCTATAGTTTATTATGGTTACTTTCATATTTTAATTCAGGCTTTATGCATACCAATTACTATTTGTCATATTTTATCTATGCTATTGTTGGTTCCATAGAGTATTATTTTATTGGTTATTTTATAATCGTTTGGAACAATAGAATAAAGAAGTAAAGATGAAACACAAAACATATTTCCTGGCCCTAAGCCTCCTTCTGGCCCTCGGCTCAACCGCCCTGGCCGACTACCGCTTTGAACTGCCCCGCAATGTCTCCTGGGTGACCATCAACCCCTCGGGCCAGGCCGACCTGTATTACTCGCTGACCTTCACCTGCCTGCCCGAAGGCCAGGCCATAGACATCGTGGACATCGGACTTCCCAACGGCAGCTACCAGCTGGAATCGGCCCGGGCCAAGGTCGGCGAGGCCATGCTCACCGACATCCGGGTCTCGGAGTATGTCAAGCCCTACGGGGTGGAGGTCCACCTGGACGAGATGTCCATCGCCCCCGGTGATTCCGGAACGCTGGAGTTCTGGGTGCACCTGACCAGCATGCTGAACCAGGATTCCAAAGACGAGACCTATGCCTCCTTCAAGTTCTCGCCCACCTGGTACGGCTCGGAATATGTCTCCGGCAGCACCTACCTGGAATGCAACTTCGTCTTCCCGCCCGGCGTACAGGCGGACGAGCCGCGCTACCATGAAAATGAGTTCACCGAAGCCTGGTACGATACCGTGGACAACACCCCGGTCTACCGCTGGGTGATGGAAACCGCCAACCCCGATGAGCAGTACACCTTTGGGGCCTCCTTCCCGGCCAGATACGTCAGCCCCGGGGCGGTCACCAAACCGGCTCCCCTGCTTTTCCGGATCATCGGCGGGCTCTTCGGGTTCCTGTGGACCATCATCAAGTTCGTGTTGAACAACCTTGTCTTCTGGATCTTCGGGGCCATAATCTTCTTCGGCATCAGGAATGCGCGCAAGCGTAAGATGAAATACCTGCCGCCCGAGGTCTCGGTGGAGGGCGTGGGCATCAAGCGGGGCCTGACCGCGCCCGAGGCCGGCCTGCTGCTGGAAATGCCGCTGGACAAGGTTCTGACCATGATCCTGTTCGGGCTGATCAAGAAAGGAGCGCTGGAAGTTTCCAGCCGCTCGCCCCAGTTAAAGTTCAAGGTGCTGGATGCGGTTCCGGCCGACCAGCCCTACGAAAAAACATTCCTGGCTTCCCTGGACAAGCAGGGCCTGGCTCCCGAAGCCAAGCTGCAGGCCCTGATGATCGACTTTATCAAAGAGACCAACGCCAAGATGAAGGGTTTCTCCCGCAAGGAGACCATCGCCTATTACAAAAGCATCGTCAGCCAGGCCTGGCAGCAGGTCACCGCGGCCCAGACCCCGGAGCTTAAGACCAAAGAGCTGGAGGAGCAGTTTGACTGGATGAGCATGGACCCCGCTTACAACGACCGGATGCGCAGTCATTACGGCACGGGCGATGTATTCCTTCCCCACTGGTGGGGCCGCTGGGGCTACGGCGGCGGTCATACCACCACCGGCGGCGGGGGCTCGATGGGAAAAGGGCCGAGTATTGAGATGCCCAAACTGCCCGGCGCGGATTTCGCCAATAGGATGACCACCGGCATGGAGGGCTTTGCCGCCGGGCTGGTGGGCAAGGTGGACACCTTCACCGGCAAGATCACCGACAAGACCAACCCCATCCCGGTCAGCTCCGGCAGCGGCAGGTCCAGCGGAGGCGGGGGCTGCGCCTGTGCCTGCGCCTGCGCCGGTTGCGCCTGCGCCTGCGCCGGCGGGGGAAGATAAGCGGCATGGCTGGGATCCAAGCCCTTATTTTGGACCTGGGCAAGGTGGTACTAAATTACGACCACGGCCGCAGTGCAAGGGAGATAGCAAGGATATCGGGATGCGGTGAAAAAGAGGTTGAGTCCTTCATCTTCGGAAGCCTTAAGGATCGCTTCAACAGCGGACAGATGACCGGGGAAGAATTCTTCGGACTTATTAAGGACAGGTTCAACCTGAAGATCAGCTTCGACGATTTCCACCCGATCTGGAGCGATATTTTCAGCGAGAATCTTGACGTGGCCGGCGTTCTGCCGGAGCTCTGCAAAAATTACCCGGTTTATCTGCTGACCAACACCGACATCCTGCATTTTGAGTACATCCTGGCCAATTTCCCCGTGGTCTCCCGGTTCAACCAGGTTTTTGCCTCTTACCAGATGGGAATTGCCAAGCCGGACCGGGAGATCTACCAACGGGCGCTGGCGGAGATAGGAATGCCGGCGGATGCCGTGCTTTATGTTGACGACGAACCCGCTTTCGTGGAGGCGGCCCGGCTCTGCGGCATTAATGCCCTGCTTTACCGGCCGGGAATGAGCTTTAGGAATGAACTTCTCAAATTCGGCATCAGTATTTAACACCAACCATAAAACAAACACTAAGTCATAGGACTTAGTGTTTAGAATTTAGGATTTCAATCAGTATGCGCGTAAATTTAGACAACAGCCTCAATCTTTCCCAGGGTTCGCCCTTCGCCCAGCAGGACCCGGTGATCACCGTGATCGCCATGGCCATCCTGGTGCCGGTCTGTTTCTGGGTGTATTACGATGCCAGACAGCGCTACCGTGCGCCCTGGGTGCCGGTCCTCTGGGCCATGCTGGTGTTCCTGGTGCTGATCTTCTTCCTGCCGATGTACCTGATCACCCGTCCGCCCAAAAACGCCCCGGTTGGCAAGAACACACAGTAACAGGCTTCCCCCCGCCGGAACAGATATACCACAGAAACACAAAATGCTGAAAAATATATTCATACTTTTAGTCTTGCCTTTGCTGGCCTTCGCCCAACAGCCGAAGCTGGTCGATGAAATCCCCGTTCCCGCAGGCTACCAGGCGGTGGAGTCTCCCGCAGGCAGCTACAGCCAGTGGCTCACCCGCCGGCCGCTGAAGAACAGCTTGGAGATAGTGGACCATGCCGGACGCAGGGTCCCGGCCGGGTCATACAGCGTTTACACGGTACTGGACCTGCCCCTTTTGTTCACCGGCGACCTGGAGCAGTGCGCCGATTACGCCATGCGGCTGTGGGCCGAGTATCATAAAGATACCAACAAATTGGATAAGCTCTACCTGTTCGACTATAACGGCAGGCGCCAGAACTATAAGACCTCCCGGCTGAGCTACCTCAATTTCCTGCGCCGGGCCTTTGCCAACAGCAACTCCCATTCCCTTAAAAAAGGCTGCGCCGTTGTCGACACCTCCGCCCTGGCCCCCGGCGACATGGTGGTCCAGAACGAGCGGGGCGGGGTGGGCCACGTTTCTGTGGTGATGAATGTCTGCCGGAGTTCTGCCGGACAAAAGCTGTATCTGCTGGGCTTCAGCTACATGCCGGCCCAGGAGTTCCATATCGAGAAGGCCCTTGAGGGCTATGGCAGGGAAGGCTGGTTCACGGTGGAGGGTTACTTCCGGTATCTTAAAGATCACATGGACCTGGGAACGCCGGTACTGCGAAGGTTTAAATGAACATCAGCCGTGAAATACTGGGGGTCTGGTCCCGGTTCGATGATTTCCCCCTGGAGACCCTCACCAAGGCCTGGTATTACCACCAGGTCCCGCCGGGGCGGTCCCGGCAGCGGCCTTTGGAGCTGATGAAGGAGCACCGGCAGCGCTACGGCACCTCGGGCAACTGTTTTGACCTGGCTTTTTGGCTGAGGGACGAGTTCCAAAAGAACGGCATTGCCTGCTGGGCCGTGGGCACCGACCATGACCATGCCGCCCTGATGGCGCAGGATGGCCGGGGTTACAGGTATTTTTGCGACCTGGGCGACCAGTGGCTGGTTCCCCTGTTGGCCGACCCCGCCCATCCCGAATACCGGGAGGATGTTGAGATGGAAGGGCTTTTCCCCGGGGCAAAAATAAAGCCCCGCATCTCGGGGAACATTCTGGATATCCAGTACCTGCGGCCCGGCGGCCATGTCAGCCGGCAGGCTTTCAATTTGACGCCCCTGGAGGAGGCCGATCTGACGGCCCGGGCCGAAGCCACCCAGAACAACCTGCATGACGCCTTGTGCGAATGCCGCATTTGGCAGGGAACAAAACGGGTGCACTGGGAGTA
The DNA here is from genome assembly GCA_030655055.1 of bacterium. Lineage (NCBI taxonomy): Bacteria > bacterium. The sequence goes on along the minus strand of JAURWH010000176.1, from coordinate 13,570 downwards.
TTCCGAAAAGCAAAGCTTCGTCAGTGATGCAGAAGGCAGGGCCTTCGAGCCGGGCTTGAACTCCCTGGAAGAATGGGCCCAAAGGATATCCCAGCGTTCCGGGATCAAATACGAGATAACCCTGAAAGCCCTGGAAATATATGAACCGTTAAAAGGGGAGGAATAGGCCGTGCAACAAACAACCCCAAACCCCCAGATCAACAAGATCATCCTTTGGGCCGTAGCCGCTGAGCCTCTGTTCCTGGCCGGCATCGCCTATTTCCTGAACCTGCAGGGAGCTTTTGGCCAGCCGGTCACCGGGGCCCCGGAGGAGATCATAACGACCGTTTTTACTCTGGTCTCTCTGGTGGTGGCGGGTCTTTCCTTCAAATTCGCCTCCCTGGCCGGCCGGCCCAGGCCCATCCCGGGGCAATTGCCGGAGCCGGCCATTCCGGCGGTGGTCAAACCGATGCAGATAATTTCAGTGGCCCTGGCCTCCATCCCCGGGATCTTCGGCTTCGTCATGTTCATTTTGCTGCGCAACGAAGTTCATCTTCTGCTCTTCAACGGCGGAGCCTTGGCATTAGCGGCTTGGCACATTATGAGCTTTGAAAACGCCCGTTAAATAAGACTGAAACGATAGAACGTGGATAAACTGCATAAAATAAGCCTTTCCACCGGTTCCCGCTCCCAGTTTTTGGACATCACCGATCGGGTGCAGGAGATAATTTCCAGGGAAAAGGTCAAAGACGGACTGGCCCTGGTCTGGGTACCCCACACCACCGCCGGGCTGACCGTCAACGAGAACGCAGACCCCGACGTGGTCCGGGACATTCTGGCCTCTTTGGACAAGAGATTCCCCTGGGACGACAACTATGCCCACACCGAGGGCAACTCGGCCGCCCATATCAAGTCCAGCCTGATGGGCTGCGCCCAGACACTGATAGTAAAAGACGGCCGGTTGGCCCTGGGAACCTGGCAGGGACTGTATTTCTGCGAGTTCGACGGGCCCAGGAAACGGGAGGTTTGGGTGAAATTTGTGGAAGGTTGAAAGAGAAAAAGACGGAACTTAATGAACTAAGTTCCGTCTTTTTCGACCTAACCCACTTCATGAGCATATCAAGGTGGTCTTTCTCAGTGCATCGCCTCCCCCTTCCCCGCAAGGGAAGGGGCGAGCATCCCCCTCCGCAACGGAGGGGGAAAGAGGGGGCGGTCACTCAAACCTCTTCCTAAACCCCTCCGGCACCGGCAATACTTTCTTGTTCTGGTAATCATAGAACACTATCCCGGTCTTGGCCTCGGCCACGGGTCCTCCCGTCTTGGCGTTGGTGGCCTGGTAAAAGATGTCGCAGCCGGCCCGGGAAAAGTCCCCGGCGGTTACCTGGAACTTCAGCACATCGCCATAGAAGCACTCGACCTGGTAGACGATGGCCGCGTCGGACATGATGATCCCCGCGCCTTCGACATCATGCTCGCTGTAACCCATGCTTTTAAGAAACCTCAGCCGGACCTCGTGGATCAGCCCCAGCAGTGCGTCGTTGCCCAGGTGCCCGCCGTAGTTGATGTCGGTGATCCGCACCGGCAGCTCTGTTTCGAAGCTGAATTTTTGGGGAAGGTCTATCTTTATCCGGGCCATGTTTCTTCCTTTATTATTTGCTTGAATTGCGGTGGCCTTTGTATTATACTATAAATTATAGTTTTAAGAAAGTGTTTTGCCACAAAGACACCAAGACACTAAGGATATAAATTACAGTTTGAGTTGGTGCCTTTGTGCCTTGGTGGCTATCCCCGGTAAAGTGGAATAAACCAAGCCTTTTGAAAGTATATACTTGGAACAGCAAACCGATCAAGCGCTTATAGAACAGACCCTGGCCGGCGACAACCTGGCCTTTAACCTGTTGGTAACCCGTTACCAGAAGGCGGTTTACTCTTCGGCCGCCCGCATCCTGCGGGACCACGACCAAGCCGACGAGGCCGCCCAGGAAACCTTCGTCAAAGCCTATTTTGCCCTAAAGCAATACGACCAAAATTACAAGTTTTACACCTGGCTGCTGCGGATCTGCCTTAATTTGTGCTACGACCAGCTGAAAAAACAGAAGCGCCAGGCGCCTTTGGACGAAGCTTTTGAGCATCCCGGCCCGGACCCGGCCGAACTATTTGCCGGTGATGATGCCTGCAGGAAAATAAGAAAAGAGATAGACAAACTGCCGATGGACCAGAGAATGGTGGTTCAGCTGAGGGTGGACAAGGACCTCTCGTACCAGGAGATCGGCCAGGCCCTTAAGATACCGATCGGAACCGTAATGTCGCGGCTGTCCCGGGCCCGGTTGGCGCTGGGAAAAAATTTGAAGGAGATATTATAAGTACGGGTGGGTCTTAGACCCACCCCAACAATAAAGAAAATGAAAAAATCAGACCAACATAAATTCACGCCGGAGCAGATCGGCGCCTACTACGACGGCCAGCTGACGGAGACCGAACGCCGGGAGGTCGAACAGCACCTAAAGCAATGCGCCGCCTGCCAAGCCGTTCTGACCGAGCTGACCCTGATGGACCAAGCCGTCCAGAAGGCTGAACTCGTTTCAGCGCCCGAGGGCTATTTCCAGACCTTTGGCTCGGCCGTGGCCAACCGCATCGCCCGGCAAAAACTGGCTCCTCAGAAAGAAACCAAAAGATTCAGCTGGGGCTGGATCACGGCCGCCGCCGCTCTGGCCAGCCTGGCCATAGTGCTGGTCTCCGGCGATCTGACCAAACCCCGCCTGTACCGCTCCGTTCCGGAAGAACAAAGAACAGTTTTGCTGGAAGCCCCGGCCATATCCCAACCAACCCCTGCGGATGAGGCAAAGGATCAGGCCCCGGCCCAGAGTTCAAAAAGCCTGGAAGCCTCTCCGGAATTGAACCTGGCCGAAGCTCCCGCCGAAGAGACGGGTGAAGAGACACCTGCCCAAGAAACCCGGAAGATGGAGGCCGCCCCGGAGATGGAGCTGGCCGATGTCTCCATGGAAAAAGAAGCTCCTGCCGCGGCCCCGGCCAAGCGGGCCAGGAGCATGGGTCTGGCAGCCTCCCGCAGCCCCCAGGCGGTTGGCTCTGCCGGGATAGCAGACAAAAAAGACCTGGCCGCAAAACCTGCCGCAGTACAGGCCCCGGTCAAACCGGCTTCAACCCCGGCTCCGGCCCCGGTTTCTCAGACTTCTTCGCAGGCCAGCCCCTCCTCGGTGGAGACGGTCACGGTGATAGAGATCTGCCTGCCGGACGGCAATGAGGATTGCCCCGAACCCAAGGTAAGGTCGGCCATCCGGATAAACCTGGACGGGATATAAAAAGGTATTGACATCAATACAGGGTTTAGCTTATACTAATCGCATGCCGGTATATAAAATACTAGTGGCCGATGACGAGGTCAACATCGTCAAAATAATGGAGTTCGAGCTTAAGAAGAACGGTTACGAGGTCTTTACCGCCAACGACGGCGCCGAGGCCTTTGAACTGGCCAAGCAGAACACTCCTGATCTGATCCTCTCGGACGTTATGATGCCCAAGATGGACGGGTATGAGCTATGCCAGAAGGTCAAGGAGATACCCGGCATGCGGGGCACTCCGTTCATTTTCCTGACCGCCAAGACCGGCATGGAGAACCGCATCCAGGGCTATCTGCTGGGAGCCTCCAAGTATATCACCAAGCCCTGCAGCCGCCAGGACCTGATCAAAGCAATAGACATGCGGCTGAAGCTGGCCGAGCAGGCCAAGAGCCTTTTCGCCCAGAAGGCCAAGAAGTTCACCGGCGACCTGTCCATCATCTCGGTCTTCAGTTTATTGGACATGTTCTTCATCGGCAACTGGAGCGGCTACGTGGAGATGGACTCCGGCGACGGGCACCGGGGTCTGCTGGAGATTAACGACTCCCGGATAAGCGCCTGGAACCTGGACGGGAACAACGACGAGGCGGCGCTGGGAAATCTGCTTTCGTGGACCCAGGGAAAATTCACCGCCGAGCATGTTTAAAACCCCCGCAGTTGCGGGGGTTTTGGTTTTCAAACAGTCCCCGTTTTATATGTAAAGTTAATTCCCAGCACAGGCACGCAAACCCAATAGCTTGTTGCAATATGGCATATAGGAAGGAGCGGAATATATTGAAATCACTGTCTTTCGACCACTTAGTTACTCACTATGATGAAACTAGAGATTTTGACATGCCGTGCTTTCTTAAAGCACTGAATGCAATAAAGTCCATCGTACCTCCAATCAGTTATCCTAAAATGTTTGAACCAGGTATTGGAAACGGACGTATAGCAATTCCATTGGTTAGATTAGGATATAAAGTAACAGGAATAGACATTTCTGAGATAATGTTGAATAACTTGTCACAAAGAATTAAGAAAGACAACATAACTGGCCTTGATTATAAAATCGGAGATGTTTCTTGTGTTCCTTTCGACAACCTTTCCTTTGACGCAACCATAGCTACACACCTTTTCTATTTTGTTAGTGAATGGCAAAAAGCTTGTGACGAAATTTCAAGAGTAACTAAAGGTCCAATTATTTTATTGCATACAGGTATGGGCCAGGAAATATCAGTATTAAATGAAAATTATAAAACTCTGTGTAAGGAATATGGCACTATTTTCCCGCAAATTGGTGCAACGACCACAAAAGAAGTAATTGATTACTTCAGGCAAAAAGGATATTTTGTTTCCTTTGAAAACAAATGGCTGTGGAAAAAGAAAGTAGCTGTCAACCGAGCTATAGACTACTTGGAGAAAAGATCCTATTCTTTTACTGGGTGGGCGAACGATTCTGCCCACGCAAAAGCAATAGATACACTAAGAAAAGAAACCATTTGTATATCTGAAGTTGATGACAGGATTTCATTAGTTATACTTAAAAGGGACACGGAACACTGCGCCTAACACAAGTAAAACGCCCTGTTTTATAGCAACTGCTCACACCTCTATGTTTTATTAACGCCAAAACAGCAATCATATTGACTTGAACATATGTACTGCCCTCACTGCGGCACATTAAACGACCCCGCAGCCAAGCGCTGCACCCAATGCACCGGCCTTTTACCCGAGCTAAACAAAAAGAGCCTCTGGCAACAGCTCTACCGGCCGGGGCAGGGCCTGGGCTGTCTGCTGATCATTGCGGCCCTGGCCATCAGCAGCCTCTTCATCATCATTCCCCAATACCGGCTGTACACCATGCAGGTGAACCTGGCCCGGGAGTCCATCGTCAAGAACAACATGCGGCAGCTGCGGGTGGCCCTGGATCAGATGGCGGTGGAAACCGATTATTACCCGGTCAGCCTGAAACCCAGCAACTCCGAAGACGAGGAGCAGTACTTACGATATATTATCTCCGTGACCCGGCAACTGCGCAACCCTTTTGACCAGCTGGTCCCGGCAGTCAGCGAATCCGAGATCGAACCTCCGGACTGGAAAGCCTTTAAGCCCGGACAGATCGTGTATGTACCGCTGGACGCATATGAAGGCCGGGCCCAAGGCTGCGCCATATACGGGGTGGGCAAAAAGGGATTGTTGAAAGAAGTGCTAAGAGGAGGGTTTTAACCAACCTCCTTTGTTGTAAATGTTTTAGAGGTGAACTCAACCCCTTGGTCCCCTTCTCTTGTCAAGAGAAGGGGCGGGGGATGAGTTTAATGATATTTTGTTCCAACAAGCAAGAAGCCCCCCGCCGAAGGCGGGGGGCTTCTTGCTATACGGCCATGCAGTCCACAAAACTCTTCACCGCCTGGCCGCAGTTGCTTCCTATCCTGTTTTCCTCCAACTGACCGATGGACCTGATCACCAAAAACCCCTGCCGCTCCAAATCCCGGGCTTTTCCCTCCATCTTACCATTTATCGCGTCCAAGTCCTCGTTCAGGTCCAGACCATTCTCCCTGCCGGTCGCGGTGGGGTTGGTGGGGGTCAGCTTGACCGCAAAATATTTTGGATCGAACATTTTGCGCAGCGTTACCGCATCCACCTGCCATTGGGGCTGCAGAGCAAAGTTCAGCACCGCCTTGCGCTGGCCCGGCCGGTAAAACTTTTGGCCGTAATCAGCCAGTTGGCTCAAAGACCGCTTGGGATAGGGCATGATCACATCGCGCAAAGCCTCATCGGTTGAATTGACCGAGAACTGCAACTGGAAGTCGTGGAACAGGTCCCTCACTATCAGGAGTTCGCTGAACCAACGGCTGGAATCCTTAGGCCCGATGGTGGCGATGCAGGGAATGACCCCGGGATACAGGGCCGACAGATCCCTCAGCGCGGTGATCACCTGGGGGTTCAAGGCCGGCTCGCCCATCCGGGCGAACTGAACCTTGAACTTGGCGCAGGCGTTGGGGTCCAGGCCGTTGTCCGCTATCACTCTTTTAACCTGCCCCAGCATTTCTGCTGAACTCAAGTTGCCACTGAATCCGCCCCCGGCATCGCACATCACGCAGTTCACCGGACAGCCCAGCTGGGTGGAAATGATGATCACCCATTTCTTGCGCCTGTCGCCCAGTGCGGGAGAACAGGCGTCTACAAATTCAACCAGATTAGCTGGGTCGTTTCGAAGGCTGGCCACGTAGACCCTCGCCAGTTCCGGTTTGCCGGTTACTTGAAGAATGTTCATTTTCTCCTTTTGACCTCACCCCGGCCCTCTCCTGATAAATCAGGAGAGGGAGCAAGAGCAAGACCAGCTGCTTTTACCCCGCTGCCAAAGGCTATGGCTGCTTGCTTATTGTTCTTGTCCGCCAGATCCCCGGCCAAATACAGCCCTTTGTTCATGTGCTTTTTTGCTTGACTAGAGATAATTGTCCTTGGTACAGATGAACCTATGGCCACCACGGCCCTGGCGCATTTAAAGTCCCTGTTTTCTGAACCATGGAGAACCAGCTCCGGCCCGTTGAGAGAGATCCGTTCTATTGCAAAACAATATTTTATTTTCACTCCCAGACCTTCCGCCAGTTTGATCAAACCCGGATAGGCTTTCACTTTGTTTCTCCGGACCAGCACCGTGGCCTTGGCTCCCTTGTCAGCCAGACTGCAAGCCTGGTCCAGCGCCACCTCGCCGCCGCCGATAACTGCTATGCTCTTGTCTTTGAGTGGCCAAGGAAGATCGTCCCAGTAACAAACCAAGCGCTGCTGTTCAAAGGCTTCCCCGGCGCCGGGGACGAGTAGCTTCTTTGGTTCCAGGCCACCGGCCAGGATGACCGCCTGTGATTTGTGATTTCGGCCGTTGATCAAAGAGACAAAACAGACGCCCTTATGATCTATTGCCTGGCAAGTGCCTTGGATCGTGCCGATATCAAGGGCCTTCAACTGTTCCACCAGTCCACGGATCAATGTTTTCCCGGAACAGCCTTTTGGCCCGGATAGGGGAAAGTTCTTAACCAGAAAGGCATGGTTAAGCCTGCCGCCCAGAATGTCCTTTTCGGCCAGCAGCACTTTGCGCCCCTCGCGCCCGGCCTGCAGGGCCGCGCCGATCCCGGCCGGCCCCCCGCCGATTATGATGAGGTCGTATGGTTTCATGAATTTCCCTTTACCACAGAAACACTGAATGGATGAACCACTGAATTCTTTAATCTATTTATTGATTCCGAATTCCGTGTTTCCGTGGTAGGTGCCATGGTTATCTTCGCAAAGCCGTGCTTCAACGCCAGCAGGGCCGCCTTGTGCAGGGCAGCACTCTTGGAACAGCAGGCATCCCGGACGATCACTGGCTGGAACCCCAGCATAAAGGCGTGGCGGGCGGTGGTGTCCACGCAGAGATGGGTCATGGCTCCGCAAAGCACCACCCGGCCAATGCCCCGCTTTTTCAGATACTTTTCCAGCCCCGTTCCAATGAAGGCCGAGTAATGCTGTTTGTGAATGATCTTTGCCTTGCCCGGAACCTTCAAGTCTTGGTGAAGCTCACACTGCCTGCCCGCGGGCAAATGACGCCATTGGGCCAGCATCAGGTTCCCGGGACTGTACGACGGCCCATGGACGGTGAACACCACCGGCCAATCCTGATCTTTAGCCAAAGCAATAAGCTTGTTCACCCGCGGCAGGATCCTCTTGGACGCCGGGAGATAGGCCGGCGAAGCCGGATCGAAGAAATAATTCTGGCAGTCTATCACCAGCAGGGCCGTTTTAGTGTTTTTCATCTTCTTTTGAACTTTAACCCACCTCTCTCCTGCCAGGGGAGAGGTTACGGAGAGGGGTCATAAAAAACGAAGCCACCCACACCGGAAGCTCCGGTCTGGGTGGCTTTTTTCAAAACCTTATTGCATGACCAACTTTAATTATATATCAGCGATGCGCCCGGTGTCAAGCTATTTGGGCATGTTAAAACTGATGTCCGGGGACTTCTTCTCGGCCTCGGCCACCTTGTACATCTCGCGCTCCATGTAGCCCATCATGTTGGCCACGATCATATCCGGGAACTGGCGGATCCGGGTGTTGAAGATGGCCACCGACTCGTTGTAGAACTCCCGGCGGTCGGCGATCTGGTTCTCCAGCGCGGTCACCCGGCCCTGCAGGTGGACGAAGTTCTGGTCGGCCTTAAGCTGGGGATAGTTCTCGGCCACCGCGAACAGGGTCTTTAGCGCTCCGGCCATGTCCGAGCTGGCCTGGGCCATGCCGGCCGGGGTCTTGGCTTCCATGAATTTGGTGCGGGCCTCGGTCACCTTCTGCAGGGTCTCCTTTTCGTACTGCATGTAGCCCTCGCAAATCTTGACCAGCTTGGGGATCTCGTCAAAGCGCTGTTTCTCCATCACCTCGATGTTGCCCCAGGCCTTGTCGATGTTGACCTTAACCTGGATCAGCTGGTTGTAGATGCTGATCAGGTAGCCGATGACGCCCACCAGCAGCAGCCCGATGATGACCAGCAGCAGGAACACAACTATCATTTTGGTCTCCTTAATAAAGGTTTATATTTTTAAATGCCTTTGGATCTTGTTGAAATGATCAATGAACGATATTCTTCAGCAGCAGGTAGGCCATCCAGACTATCAATCCGCCGCCGGAGACAAAGGATAGCCCGGCCTGTATGGTTTTGTTCTTGATCACCTGGCGCTCGTCCTGGTCGGATATTATCATGATGTTGTTGGACGGGTCCCGGCTAATCACCACGTCATCCTCCATCTGCTGGGGCTTTTCCAGCTGTTCCTTCAACAGGTCCTGCTCGGCCTGCTGGCGGGCCATCTCCCACTCGTCGCAGTCTATCTGACCGTTGCCGTCCAGGTCGAACTTCTTCAGCCGTTCCTTGTCCTCCTTGATGGCCTTCAGCTTTTCCGCCACCTTGAATTTGTGGTCGTCAAAGGCGCTCTTCCACTTTTTGACGGTGCCGATGGCGTAAACGGTGTCGTTGGGGACTATGTACCACTCGGTGTAGCGCATCCTCTGGCCGCCGAAGATGGACGGGGTGCTGTAGGTATGGGCCTTGCCGCTGGAGATGATGTCGGTTCCGGTGTATTTGTAATCCGAGGCCAGGTGCAGTTCGGCATCCACCGGGTCCACCAGTATCTTTCCGGTCTCGTCCTCCACGTAGAAGAAATGGGTGGAACTGCCTTCGTTGACCACCTTCCAGCGGCTGTTCTTGCCTTCCTGCTCGTATTTTTCCACCAGGAATTTGTAGTAGAGGCACTCGGTAAGTGTCAGCGGGCTTTTAAGCCAGACGTAGGGCGCCGCTTTGCCCTGGACCTCGGCCAGACCCATGGCGGCCGAGCGGGCCTTGGAGCGGGGGATGTTCTCCATCAGGTTCTTCTGTCGCAGCAGTTCAAACCCCAAAGTAAAGATCAGAACGCCCAGCGCCAGCCCCAGCAGGGGAAGCACCACCGAAAAAAAGGAATAGGCCCCGTAAATCCCGTTTCCCCTCATTACGAACGAAACAAGCATGTACAGGCCGAATCCCAGAAAGGCAAAGACCTGGGAGGCCTGTTTTCTGTTGTCACGGAAGTACATGGATATTTTTTGAAGCGGATGCATACGATAGGGACTGGCTGATTGGGATTTGATGATTGGGGGTTGAGTTAAGTAAACAGCTACTGTTCACTGTTCACTGTTCACTGTTCAATGCCCATTGTTAATTGTTAATGGCTTTGAGAGAGTTCCAGCAGCACGCCCTTGGTTGACTTGGGATGCAGGAAGGCTATCTTGTGGCCGCCGGCGCCGATCCGCGGGGTCTTGTCTATCAGCTGGTATCCCTTGGCCGTCAACTCTTCCAGTGCCTTTTCGATGTTGTCTACTTTCACCGCCAGGTGATGGATGCCCTCGCCCTTGGATTCGATGAACTTGGCGATGTTGCCGTCAGGGGCTGTGGACTCCAGCAGTTCTATCCGGCTCTGTCCGATGCCGATGAAGGCCACTTTGACCTTTTGACTTTCCACCACTTCTGTCCCCTGTACGCTGAGCCCTAAGTCCTGGTATAGTTTGGCGGCTTCCTCAATGTTCTTGACCGCGATGCCGATGTGATCGATCTGTGATGTTTGCATGATGATTCCTCTATATGATATTTATATTCTTTGACAGGAGCGCCTCCGCTGAAGCTATGGCGATTGAAGAAGCCAGAAAATAAAGCGTAAGCGGATTAACATGATTTATTAGAAGACCCTGTTTAATCTATCTTTGTCACAGTTCCCGCATCCCCGTCCACCGTGATCATATCGCCGTCCTTTATCATCTTGGTCGCCCCTTTAGCCCCCACCACCGCCGGTATCCCGTACTCCCTGGCCACTATGGCCCCGTGGCAGATGCTTCCGCCCACTTCCATCACCAGGGCTTTGGACAACAGGAACAGCGGGGCCCAGCCCGGCTCGGTAAAGGGCGCCACCAGGATCTCGCCTTTCCGGAATCTGTGGGCCTGCAAAGGGTCCCGGATGATCCGGGCAATGCCGGTGACCAGGCCGCCCGAGGCCGCCACTCCCTTTAATATTTTACCTTCTTTTGCCGGGGTTGTCAATCCAAATACCCTTATTCCGTCGCTGCGGATTATGAACTCGCCCGGGCTGTCTGTCTGTTTCTGCCAGCGGGCCTTGCGCCCGGTTATCAGTTCACTCATTTGGGCGGCATCCAGTGCCCGTCCCCTCTCCTGCTGCTCGATCTCCGGTATGGTCAGGAAGAATATGTCCTCCGGTTCTGCGATCAGCCCGGCCTGCAGGTAGCGCCGGCCGATCTCGGCGATTATCCGGCGGCTGCCGGGAAACACCTTGACCCCGTAGAATTTTTCGTTCTCCCGCCAAGGCAGGAAATCGTGCACCATCTTCAGCGCCCAGTCAAACACCCGGCGCTTGAAAGGGGACAGCCGGGAGCGGATCTCCGCCTCCAGCACCAGCCGCCCGGCCACCGCCCGCTGGAATTGCTCCAGGGGATTGTGGTCCTCCGGCCCCAGGCCCATGTAACCCTTGAGCATGGCAAAGATGTAGGTGGGATCCTCCTTCCAGCTGGGGTGGCCTGCATCCAGGTCCTTGGAGCCCCGGTGGCCGTATTCCTCCAGAAAGGCGGCTGTCTTTTTCAGGAACTCCCGGCCGGCCTGGCTTTGGTCAAGTTCCCGGCGGACCCGGTGCACGTCCTGAATAGTGACGAACTCGGAGCGGGCAAAACATTTCTTTACCTCTTCCGGTGCCAAAGAAATTTTGTAAAGCTCCAGGGCCGTTTCGGTGGTCTTGTTGCCGGGGATCCCGGCCAGCAGGCCGCCGCTTTTCAGGTCCGGCCATTTTTTTATCAGCCTATCTATCACCCAAAGTCCCACCAAGGATTTGCTGGCCACCACCAGCAGGGGAAAGGCGAACCGGGCGATGATGTCCCCATAACGCCGGGCCTCGTCCAGCATCTGTTCTGTGGACATCTTCTCCAGGGGAAGTTCCACATAATCCCGCACCTGGACCAGGAACCTTTGACAGCGTTTTTCTATCCATCGGGGCGAGGCCAGCCAGGGAAATGAAATGAAGGTTACAAAACCCTTTATCAGCGGAAGGATCAACTGATGCCGGGGCAGCGGTATCTTGACCGGGACAAATTCACCGCGCTTTTGCAGTTCGGAAAAGGCCGTGGCCGCTTCCTGGTCCAGCTTGTCCAGGTGCGGCATTATCATCCGCCCGGCAATGGGGTGCCCGGCCAGCATCGACATGTTCCAGTAGGCCCGGCCGTTGACCAGGTCCACGAACTGGCTGTATTGGGAAAGGACCGAGCCGGGCTTGGCCCCGTACAGCACATCCCCTATCACCGGGACCAGCAGGTCGTTGAAGAACGACCAGGCCAGGGGCTTTAGGGGATAGGCCATGTTCTCCCGGGTGTTCCAGTTGGACCAGAAGATGACCCGGCCCTGCGCCAGCTTTTGGTTGACCGGGTTTCCCCACTGCACATCCGGCATGGCAGGCGGGGACGAGACTGCAGTGATGGGCCGGGACTGCAGTATCCAGAACTGTTTTCCGTCATAGGCCCATTCTATGTCCTGGGGCGCGCTGAACAGGGCTTCGATCTGCCGGGCCAGAGCGGCCAGCTCTTTGATCTGTTCACCTGACAGCACGGAAGCCTTGCCGGACAAGCGCTGTGTGATCCGGCCATCGGTTTTGTCGATTGAATACTCGTCCGGCGAGATCAGGCCCGAAACCAATTTGTCGCCCAGGCCTTTGGCGGCGTTGACCAGCATCTGGTCTGTTCGGCCGCTGACCGGGTCGGCGGTGAATATCACCCCTGCGCTTTGGGCCTTGACCATCAGCTGAACCAGCACCGCCATGCCGGCCCCGGCTCCGTCTATTCCGCCGGCCTGCCGGTAAGCCGCCGCCCTGACGGACCAGAGTGAAGCCCAGCATTTTTTGACGGCCTCCAGCACCCCGGACTCGGTTGTCACACCAAGGAATGAATCGTGCTGGCCGGCAAAGGAATGTTTTGGCAGGTCTTCGCAGGTGGCCGAAGAACGCACGGCCAGGAATCGCTCCGCCGGGACCTGCTTTGCCAGACCGGCCAGACCCAGGGATATTCCATCATGGATGGCTGCGGGAAAGGGGGAGTTCAGTATCTTGTTCCCAATGGCTGTCCCGGCTTCCTCGGGGTTGATGGAAGCTGTCAGCTCCTTGATCCCGTTTTCCGCCATGAACCTGTCATAGGCTGCGGTGGAGATGCAAAAAAAAGGGGGGACTTTGAAGCCCGCCCGGAGCAGCCGCTGCAGGCTGGCGCCTTTCCCCCCGGCTGTTGCAAGAGCCCACTCTTGATCTTTATGTAGAATGTATTCCGGCACGGTGCATGGTCCATTTGATGCTGATTAAATCTATGTAAAATGCTTACCTAATTAGCTCCGGAAACTGGGTAAACACTTAGTACCAAACCCGGCATGTCGCGTTAAAATGATCAGTGAGCATCGCAGTTGACGGCGGTTAAAAGCTTGTCTGCGCCTGTTTGAGGGCTGGTCAAAGCCCGAGTTCAGACAAGCCCGCCGGCAACGAGAAGCGCAGCGCGGGCCCGCTGAAGCCCTGCTTGCCCGCCGAAGCTATGCGTAGGCAGGGCGTAAGCGTGGCCAGGAGAGTTTTAAGCGACGAGCTTTTTTCTTTTTGGTTCTTTTTCTTAGTTGGCGGTACAAAAAAGAAAAAGAACATAATCGGATAAAATCTGCGTAAATCCGGTCCATCTGC
>JAURWH010000175.1 GCA_030655055.1 bacterium | reverse complement strand
CTAAAAGGAAAACGGAACCAACCATGGACAATAAACTGGAACAACTGGAAAAAAGATACCGGGAGCTGGAGTCTCAACTGTCCGATCCGGCGGTGCTGGCCAACCAGGCCAAGTTCCGCGACTATGCCCGGGAGCACCGCTCTCTTGGCGCCACCATCTCCAAATACGACGAGTTGAAGAGCCTGAGGCGGCAGATCGATGACAGCCGGTCCATGGTCACCACCAACGAGGACCCCGAAATGACCGCCATGGCCAAGGCCGAGCTGGAGGAACTGGAGCCGAAGCTCAAGGTGCTGGAGGAAGAGATCAAGGCCATGCTGGTGCCCAAGGATCCCAACGACTTCAAGAACGCCATCGTGGAGGTGCGGGCCGGCACCGGGGGCGATGAGGCCGCGCTTTTTGCCGGGGACCTGTTCCGGCTCTACACCCGTTATGCCGAGCGCAAGGGTCTTAAGATTGACCTGATGAACTCCAATCCCACCCAGTTGGGCGGATTCAAGGAAGTGACCTTTGGGGTGGAGGGCGAGGGGGCCTACGGGCTGTTCCGCTACGAAAGCGGCGTCCACCGGGTGCAGCGGGTGCCCCGGACCGAGGCCTCGGGCCGGATCCATACTTCGGCCGCCACCGTGGCGGTGATGCCCGAAGCCGAGGAGGTGGACATCCAGATCAACCCCGCCGACCTGAAGATAGACATCTACTGTTCCTCCGGGCCGGGCGGACAGTGCGTCAACACCACCTACTCGGCGGTGCGCCTGACCCACATTCCCACCGGGGTGGTGGTGGCCTGCCAGGACGAGCGCTCCCAGCTTAAGAACAAGGCCAAGGCCCTTAAGATCCTGCGCTCCCGGGTGCTGGAGAAGCTGGACGCTGACCGCCACGCCAAGGAGGCCCAGGACCGCAAGAGCCAGGTGAAATCCGGCGACCGCAGCGAGAAGATCAGGACCTACAACTTTCCCCAGAACCGGGTGACCGACCACCGGATCGGAATAACCCTGCACAGCCTGGACCAGGTGCTGGAAGGGCATATAGACCAGCTGGTGGAAGGGCTGATCAAGGCGGCCCAGGCCGAGGAGCTGGCTTCGGCGCTGGAATAAGGGCGTCTCCCCACTAAAGGGCACTAAAATTGATTTAACCTTTCGTGTCGTTTCGTGCGTTTAGTGGGAAAAACGGTACCAGGTTCTCTTTGCTTCGGCGCTGGAATAGGGACGTCTGCCCACTAAAGATCACGAAAAATAATAATCATTTTTAGTGTCGTTTCGTGTATTTAGTGGGGAAAATAGATATTTGGTAATTCAACATTTAACTAATCAAACCATGACCATCGGCCAGCTGCTGCAATGGGGCGCTGAAGCGCTGAGACAGAATGGTATCGAGAGCCAGGAACTGGAATCAGAGATACTGCTTTCCTTTGTCTTCAAATGCGGCCGGGCCCGGCTGTTCATCAGGAATTCCGAGCAGGTTCCCAAAAACCTGGAACTGAAATTCAAACGGGCCGTGTCTCAACGGCAGACCCGCCAGCCCTGGCAGTACATCATCGGGGAGACGGAATTCTACGGACTGAAGATCAAAGTGAACAAGAACGTCCTGATCCCCCGGCCCGAGACAGAGCTTTTGGCCGAAGCGGTCATCAAGCGCTGGAAACCGGAGTGGTCAACCATCCTGGATATCGGGGCCGGCAGCGGGGCCATCTCCATAGCCCTGGCCAGGAACCTTCCGAACGCCAGGATCTGGGCCAGCGAGATCTCGCCCGGGGCCGGGGCGCTGGCCAAAATGAACGTTGCCTCCCACGGACTTTCCCGCCGGGTGAAAATAGCAAAAGCCGACATTTTCCCCAAACTAAAACAGAGATACGACTGCATAGTCTCCAATCCGCCTTACATTCCATCCGGTCAGTTGAAGTCATTGCAGCCCGAAGTTTCGCTTTACGAGCCCTGGCAGGCCCTGGACGGGGGCCGGGACGGACTGAAATTCTACCGCCTGATCTCCAAAAAATTGAAAGAATATTTGAACCCCGGCGGCCTGCTGGCCCTGGAAATAGGGCAGGGTCAGGGAGACCAGGTCCGGAAGCTGCTGAAAACCTCTGATCCGGGAATGAAGATCGAGATCCTGAAAGACTACGCTAAGATCGAGCGGATAGTGCTGGGGTATAGATAGACTGCTTCGCTTGTGAAACAAGAGGGATTACTTTGAGTAACAAAAACCCAAAGACAGATCCTTCGGCGGTGAACTCTGGAGCATCTCTCAGGATGACAACGTTGCCCCATGCCCTTGGTGAAAATTAGTTTTGGGCATTATTGACAAGCCGGGCATAATAGGATATGATTAAAAGCTATACTGCGGTCTGAAGACGAAAACGCCACCGCCTTTGGCGGGGTGCCGCCAGAGGCGGCAAAAACAAAAGCAAATTAACCAAACAAGATATATCTGCCGGAAAAATGAGGATAGAAACCCACCCAATTCTGAATTTTCAAAGAGGCCCCAAGGTCACTTTTTACTTTGAGGGCCGGCCCGTGGAAGGCTTTTCGGGCGAAACCGTCGCGGCTGCGCTGCATGCCGCCGGGGTCAAGATATTGCGCCACAGCGTCAAGCTCAACCGACCCCGGGGCTTTTTTTGCGCCATCGGCAAATGCTCGTCCTGCCTGATGGAGGTGGACGGCGTGCCCAACGTCTTTTCCTGCATCACGCCCATCAAGGAGGGCATGCAGGTGAGGCGCCAGCAGGGCCGCGGCCGTATTACTCTGAACTAAGCGCATCTCGGATACGTTACTACATTAATACCCCAAATACTCAATTTCATGAATACTCTTGACTTTTTGATAATCGGCGGAGGACCGGCGGGCCTGATGGCGGCGCTGGCGGCCTCGGACTTCGGCCTGAAGCCCCTGGTGATAGACGAGAACCAGAAGCTGGGCGGACAGCTGATCAAGCAGACCCACATGTTCTTCGGCAGCAAGGCGGAGCGGGCCGGCACCCGGGGCTTTGACATCGGGACCGAGCTGGCCGGAGAGATGGAGAAACGGGGGATAGAGATCTGGAGCAATTCGCCGGCGGTGGGCTACTATCCCGACGGGACGGTGGCTGTGCTTAAGAACGACAAGCTTCACGGCTTAAAGCCCAAAGCGGTGCTGGCGGCCACCGGGGCCTCGGAGAACTTCGTCACCTTTCCCGGCAGCGATCTGCCGGGTGTCTACGGCGCCGGGGCGGTGCAGACACTGATGAACGTCTACGGCATCAAGCCCGGGCAAAGCGTGTTGATGATAGGATCGGGCAACATCGGGCTGATCGTCTCCTACCAGCTGATGCAGGCCGGGGTGCAGGTCAAGGCCATCATCGAGGGACTGCCCAACATCGGGGGCTATCTGGTGCACGCCTCCAAGATCGCCCGGGCCGGGGTGCCCATCCTGACCAGACATACCATCTTAGAGGCAGTGGGCGAAGACCAGGTAAAGGGCGCGGTGATCTCCAGGATAGACGATAAGTGGCAGCCGGTTGCAGGCAGTCAACAGAACATAGAGTGCGATACCATCTGTCTGGCGGTGGGCCTGACGCCCCTGACCGAAATGCTGTGGCAGGCCGGGTGCCAGATGAACTTTGTTCCGGAACTGGGCGGCCAGGTGGCCTGGCACGACGAACTGATGATGACCTCCATCCCCGGCATCTTCACCGCCGGAGACGTGACCGGGATCGAGGAAGCCTCCACCGCCATGCTGGAAGGCGAACTGGCCGGGCTGGGCGCGGTCAAATACCTCAAGGGCGATTCCAAAGAACTGCAGTGCCGGATAGACGACACCGCCTGCCGGCTGGCGGGACTGCGGGCCGGACCCTTCGGGCAGAAGGCCAGGGAAGGGAAGTGCAAGCTGAAGGAGTGCAGGATCAAACAAGTCTAAAAGTATGAAAGTTTGAAAGTTTAATGTTATCCGACAAGTTGAAATCAACCGGCCTGGCCGATGCCGCCGACATCCAGGCCGCCTGGCCAGCCGAAGAACGGCTGAAGAAGGGCCCGGTGGCAGTGGTGGAATGCTTTCAGGAGATACCCTGCAACCCCTGCGAGACCAGCTGCCCCCAGAAGGCCATCGTGGTGGGCCAGGACATCAACGCCCTGCCCCGGGTGGATCACTCCAAATGCAACGGCTGCACCATCTGCGTCTCCCGCTGCCCGGGACTGGCCATCTTCGTGATAGACGAAAAATATTCCGAGGCCGAGAGCGCCGTCACCATGCCTTACGAATTCCTGCCCCTGCCCCAGAAAGGGGACACGGTGGAAGCGCTGGACCGCCAGGGCCAAACCTGCTGCCAGGCAAAAGTCATCCGGGTGGTGAACACCAAGGCCCAGGACAAGACGCCGCTGGTGACCTTGGCCATCCCCAAGGGCAGGGAAAAGGTTGTCAGGTTCTTTAAACTGGTTCCCTGATGCCTTTTGCCACCAAAACACCAAGGCACCAAACCAAATCGTGAATTGTGAACGGTGAATGGTAATATTTGTGTCTTAGTGTCTTTGTGGCGGATTTAGTAAAAAAATAATATAAACCCACAAACAAAAAGGGACGTTATGGGCAAACTGAAAATGGTCCTGCTGGCCTGCCTGCTGCTGCCCGTTCTGGCTTTGGGGCTGGAGCCGCCCACCGATCTTAAACTGGCGGATGCTCCCAACGATGACGGTTCCATTATCATCATCACCTGGAAGCCGTCGGTCTCCGAAAGCGAGCCCGGCTTTGCCGGTTATAACATCGAACGGTCGGAATTCCCGTCCGATTCGTTTGCCATGATAGCCTGGGTGCCAAAGGGGACCGATGTCCACGAGGACAATACCATCGAGACCATGGGCAAAAGCTATTATTACCGGATAGCGGCGGTCACCAGGGACAGCGCCATCGCTTTGAGCGCCATTGCCGGGCCGGTCGCCACCACTCAAAGCTGGTTCCACGCCGGAAAACTCAACACCCTGATAGGGACTGTTTTATTCATTGCCATCACCCTGCTTTATATCTTCTGGGCCCGCCGGGGCAACCTGTTCATCCGGCGCATCGCCGGCCTGGATGCGGTGGAGGAAGCGGTGGGCCGGGCCACCGAGATGGGCAAGCCGATCCTGTACTGCAACGGCATCGGGTGGATAGACAGCATTTCCACGGTGGCTTCACTGAATATATTGGGACAGATCTCAAAAAAGGTGGCCGAATACGATACCCCGTTACTGGTTCCCACGGCTGACCCGGTGGTCCATGCGGTGGCCCGGGAAATGGTGAAGGAGGGATACAACAGCGCCGGCCGTCCCGACCTGTTCAAGGAAGACTCGGTCTATTTCATCACCAGCGACCAGATGGGCTATGCCGCGGCCCTGGCCGGGATCATGTCCCGGGAAAAGCCGGCCACCAACTTCTTCATGGGCTATTACGCCGCCGAGTCACTGGTGCTGGCCGAATCCGGGGCGGCCACCGGGGCCATCCAGATAGCCGGGACCGACCAGATCTCCCAGCTGCCGTTCTTCATCACCGCCTGCGATTACACCCTGATCGGCGAGGAACTTTACGCCGCTTCGGCCTACCTGTCCAAGGAACCCCTGCTGGTGGGAAGCCTTAAGGGTCAGGATGCCTGCAAACTGCTGATCATCCTGTTCGTTTTGGCGGGAACCATTGCGGCCATTATTTTCCGCAGTGATTTGATCTATAATATGTTCACCATTCAGTAAGGCGATTGAAAATGAAAAAAAACGTACCAATGGCCATAGTCTTTGTGCTGGGAGTTTTCTTTATCATCCAGTTCTTCATCCCCAGCCGTCCGTCCCAGATGATATTCAACAAAGCCATCGAGTGGGATATGGTTATATTTGTTTTTGCCTCGGTGATAGCGGTGGACAGTCTGGTCCGGCACCACATAATAAAAATAAACCGTAAAAACAAAGGGTGGGGTTACAGCATCGTCTATCTGGGCGCAGCCCTGTTCATGGTCCTGGCGGCGGTCTTCAGCGGCACCCGCGAGGGAAGTTTTTACATGAAAATTTTCAATTACGCCCTGGCGCCAATGCAGTCCACCATGTTCGCCATCCTGGCCTTTTACATGGCCTCGGCCAGCTACCGGGCTTTTAGGGCCAAATCCACCGAAGCCACCATGCTGCTGATCTCAGCCTTCATAGTGATGATCGGCCTGATCCCTCAGGGGGCTGCCGTCTGGAGCGGTTTCCCCAAACTTTCTGAATGGCTGATGCTGGTGCCCAACATGGCGGCCAAGCGGGGAATAACCTTCGGCATCGGCCTGGGAATCACCGCCACTTCGCTGAAGATCATCCTGGGCATCGAACGCAACTGGATGGGAGGGCAATAATATTATGATGAAGTTCCTTGCTAAATTCGGCAAACTTGACCGGCGGATAGTTTTCGGCCTGCTGTTGGCGACGATTTTGATACCGCTGCTGTTCAGCGTCAAATCGCGCTTCTATGTTGATTCCGCCACTCAGAAAGTATTTGACTATGTCGATAAGATAGAACCCAACGGCCGTCCGTTGATGATCTCCTTCGATTACGACCCCCAGGTGGCGGCCGAACTGGATCCCATGGCCCGGGCGGTGTTAAGGCACTGTTTTGCCCGGAATGTCAAAGTGGTGGGCCTGTCGCTGGCCCCGCAGGGTGATGCCATTGGAGAGGGCATCATGACCCAGGTGGCCCGGGAATTCAATAAAAAGCACGGGGTGGATTACAGTTATTTCGGGTACCGGCCGGGCATGACCATCATCATGCTGCAGATGGGGGTGAACGTCTCCAAGGCCCTGCCCTTGGATTATTACCAGGCTCCCTATGATAGTCTGCCAATGATGGCAAATATCCACAATTACGACGATATCGCATTAATCCTTTCCCTGGCCGGTTCCACATACCCGGTAAGCTGGATGATCTATGCCGGGACCAAATTCAAGGTCAAGATAGCGGCCGGACAGACCGCGGTGATGGCTCCGGACAACTATCCCTTTCTTCAGACCGGCCAGTTCGTTGGACAGTTGGGGGGGATGAAGGGCGGGGCCGAATATGAGCAGCTGATAGTTGACGCCGGTTATTACGGCAAACCTGACGTGGCCAGCAAAGCCATGAATGCCATTGCCTATTCCCACTTGCTGATCATACTGCTGATCGTTTTGGGCAATGTCGGGTATTTCATTTCCCGGAAACTGGACAAAAGCAAGCAATCATAAACCGAAATCATCTAACAAGGGAATGAACATGAGCACCAATATTTGGGTATGGATTGCGGCCCTGCTGAGCCTGGCCATTTTCTCATATCTCTATAAAGATAACCCCGTTTTCCGTTTTGCCGAGCACCTTTTTACCGGGCTCTCGGTGGGGTATTTCATAGTCCTGTACTGGAACAACTACACTTTGCCGTATATCGTCACACCGCTGCAGAACCGTCAGTGGCTGACCCTTATTCCCATGGCCATCGGGCTGATGTACCTTTTCCGGTTCATTCCCAAACTCAACTATTTGATATTGATACCCATCGCAGCCAGCCTGGGTTTCTGGAACGGCATGTCCATTCCCCTGACCTTTGAGGCCGATGTGCTGAAGCAGATCCAGGGGACCATGGTCAACACCTCAATGTTTGCCAATATCTGGGATCCCCGGAAGGGACTGATGGTCGGCTTGCTGGTGATGATCGGAGTGATCAGCACCATCAGCTACTTCTATTTCTCCCGGGAGCACAAGGGGGCGCTAAAAGTCAGTGCCAATGTGGGCATCTGGTTCGTGATGATAGGCTTCGGGGCCACCTTCGGTTATACTGTTATGGCCCGGGTCTCGTTGCTGATCGCCAGAATGCAGTTCCTGTTCACCGACTGGATACATCTGATCAAGTAAGCTTCTGGCAACAAGGTTGAAGAGGTTAATGAGGTTCAAAATGTTGTAAAAGGTTTGAGATTCATAATGATCTTTCACAACTACCTTTTGAAATTGATGCTTTTTGTCTGAAATCCTCGCGCAAAAATAATTCTCAAGAAATATAATCAACCACAAACGGAGAAAATTAATGAGGCAAAAAATACCGGGGCTGCTTCTGGTCCTGTTTTGGGCTTCGCTGTGCCTGGCCCTGCCGGCCCAGCAGATCCCCGTGACAGCCGAGCCGGCGGCGGCGGCCATTGCCCCAGTTCCGGAGGTCAAAGCCGGGGACACCCCCAACGACGGCGGGAACGCCATCACCGTCACCTGGCAGGCTTCGCCGGATGAAGCCCGGGGGCTGGTGGAAGGCTACGAGGTCCTGCGTTCCGAAACAGTGGACGGCCAGTATTCCAAGGTGGGATATGTGCCTTACGGCTTCACCAGTTTTGACGACCAGGAAGTGCCCAAAAATGCCAGCGACTTCTTCTATCAGGTCAAGACCGTGGGAAGGGGGGCGGCAGCCTTCACCCTGAGCGCGGTCTCCAATCCGGCCCAGGCCCGGGAGCAATGGTTCAACACCGCCCGGGTCAATGCCCTGATCAGCTGTTTATTGTTCACCCTGATAGTGGTGATCTTCATCTCCCGGGCCAAGCGGGGCCAGAGCCTGTTCATCCGCCGGATCGCCGGGCTGGCCGCGGTGGAGGAGGCGGTGGGCCGGGCCACCGAGATGGGACGTCCCATCCTTTACGTGCCCGGACTTTCCACCATCTCGGACGTGGCCACCATAGCCGCCTTGAACATCCTGGGACAGGTGGCCAAGAAGGCCGCCGAGTACGACACTCCGCTCTTAGTGCCCAACCGGGACCCGGTGGTGTTCACCGTGGCCCAGGAGATAGTCAAGGAGGCCTACGCCGAGGTCGGCCGCCCCGACGCCTACAATCACGACTCGGTCTTTTACCTGACCGACAGCCAGATGGGATTTGCCTCCGGGGTTGACGGCATCATGACCCGGGAGAAGCCGGCCACCAATTTCTTCCTGGGCATGTTCTGGGCCGAGTCGCTGATCCTGGCCGAGACCGGGGCCTCCACCGGGGCCATCCAGATAGCCGGAACCGACGCCATCTCGCAGCTGCCGTTCTTCATCACCGCCTGCGATTACACCCTGATCGGCGAAGAGCTTTACGCCGCCTCGGCCTACCTTTCCAAGGAGCCGATGCTGCTGGGGACCATGAAGGGCCAGGACTGGAGCAAGGCCATCATAGTGCTTTTGCTGCTGGCCGGGCTGGCCACGGCGCTGATCGCCCCCGGGACCAGGGACTTCATCCTGAAAATTCTTAAGGTAGGGTAAGGAGCAAAATGAAAAGACAGATACCATTGATAATTGTGCTGACCCTGGGGATCGTATTCTTCATCCAGTTCTTCATCCCCAGCCAGGTCTCAACCAACATTTACCAGACCACCCTGCAATGGGAGATAGTGATCAGCGCCTTTGCCATAGTGCTGGCCATCGGCAGCCTGATCAACCACCACCTGCTGAAGATCCGGCGCCGCAAGGAGCATTGGTGGAACAGCATTGTCACCCTGGTGGCCCTGGTGGCGATGGCCCTGCTGGGGATCTTCGGGAGGGCCAAGGGGATGGAATCTTTGGGCCAGCTGTACCGCACCCTGTTCCTTTACGTTCAGGCCCCCATGGATTCGGCCATGTTCTCCATCCTGGCCTTTTACATGGCCTCGGCCGCCTACCGGGCCTTCCGGGCCCGTTCCCAGGAAGCGGCCCTGCTGCTGATCTCCGGCTTCATCATCATGCTGGGAGTGGTGCCCTTCGGCTCCCTGATCTGGTCAAAGATACCGGACATCGCCGAATGGATCATGATGGTCCCCAACATGGCGGCCAAGCGGGGGATCCTGTTCGGAGTGGGCCTGGGAATGACGGCCACTTCGCTGAAAATTGTGCTGGGCATTGAGCGCAGCTGGCTGGGAGGTGGAAAATGAAGATATTAGAGAACCTGACCAAGATCAACCGCCGGTACATCTTTTTGATGGTGGCGGTGGCGGTGATAGTTCCCCTGGTCATCCCCATGAACCTGCCCACCCTGCCGGGAAAATACACCGTCAAACTTTATGATTTCATCGACAAGATCCCGGCCCAGAGCCAGCCGGTGTTGATCGCGGCGGATTACAGCCCCTCGATGATGCCGGAGCTTCAGCCGATGCTGGAATCAATCATCCGCCACTGCTTTGCCAAGAAGATCCGGGTGATCGTGCTGACCCTGGATCCCAACGGGGCGGCCCTGTCGGAAGCGGCCCTGAGAAAGATCGCCCCGGAATACGATGCCGTATACGGCCAGGATTACGCCTTTCTGGGCTTTAAGCCGGGGGCGGCCATAGTGATGATGTCCATCGGAGAGAACTTCCGCCAGGCCTTTCCCGCCGACTTTTACGGGACCAAACTGGACAGCCTGCCGATGATGGCCAACGTCCGTAATTACGCCGATGTCCCGATCGTGGTCTCCATCGCCGGAAGCGCCATCACCCAGAGCTGGATCGCCTACGCCGGCACCAGGTACCACGCCAGCGTGGGCTCGGGCTGCACCGCGGTCAGCACCGCCGATTACTATCCGTTCCTGCAATCCGGACAATTGGTGGGGCTTTTGAACGGAATGAAGGGGGCCAGCGAATACGAATATCTTAACCAGAAGAACGGATATTCCAAGGCCCCCCGGGTGGCCGGCAAGGGAATGGACGCGGTCTCCATCGTCCATCTGCTGCTGATGGCCTTCATCATCCTGGGCAACATCGGGTATTTGGTGACCCGGCACAACCAGACCAAGAAGTAAGGAGCAAAAAATGATATTTTCAACCAATCCCTGGGTGTGGGTGGCAGCCGTTCTGACGCTGTGCATCTTCTCCTTTTTGTACA
>JAURWH010000174.1 GCA_030655055.1 bacterium | reverse complement strand
GCCGGCCAGAGCGGTCAGGACGAAGGCCATTAAAAATGAAGGTGAGTGCATGGCGTGTTTCCCTGAAAGGTTGATAACGAGGACGGTGGGATTATTTATTTTCGGTCTCCCAGAAATGATCCAGCGGGCCGTGGCCGTGGCCGATGGACAGGGAATTCTTTATCCCCCCGGTCACATAGCGCTTGGCCCGGGCCACGGCGCTGTCGATATTCTCGCCCTTGGCCAGGAAGGCGGTGATGGCCGCCGAATAAGTGCAGCCGGTGCCGTGGGTGTTGGAGGTGTTGATGCGCTGGGCTTCCAGCACGGTGAACTTGTGGCCGTCGAACAGAAGGTCGGTGGCGCTGCCCGGCAGATGCCCGCCCTTGATCAGCACGTGGCGCGGACCCAGCACCGAGATCTTGAACGCCGCCTCCTTCATCTGGTCCAGGTTGGCGATGGTCTTCATCTTGGAGATCCGCTTGGCTTCGTCCAGGTTGGGGGTCACCAGGAAGGCCAGGGGGAAAAGGCAGGACACCAGGGCCGCTTCGGCCTCGGGCTGCAGCAGCGAATGTCCGCCCTTGGCCACCATCACCGGGTCCACCACCAGGGGCCCTATCTGGTGCTTGCGGATGTCGTGGGCCACGGTCTCTATCACCTGGCGGTTGAAAAGCATCCCGGTCTTGGCGGCCTGGCAGCCCATGTCCTTAAGCAGAACCTCCAGCTGCCGGCTGATGAACTCGGGCTTGACCGGAAAGATGCCGAACACGCCCTGGGTGTTCTGGGCGGTCAGGGCGGTGATGACGTTGATGCCGTAGACCCCGCAGGCGGCGAAGGTCTTGAGGTCGGCCTGGATCCCGGCCCCGGCCCCGCTGTCGGAGCCGGCGATGGTCAAAGCAATTTTCATTTGCGCTTTATCTGGTTGAGTTGGGGGATGTCGTGCAGCACTGTTCCGAAATCATGGCCTATGTCCTGGACGCGGTGGGCGTCGCTGCCCAGTGTCAGCTTGATGCCGCCCATCTTCAGGTATTCCAGCACCGCCGGGTATGGGGGAAAGGTCTCCTTCACCTGCTGACGCAGGCCGGAGGTGTTGACCTCCAGCATCATGTCGGCCTGGATCAGATGCTTTAATATTTTCTTATAATTCTTCTCGTACTTTTTGTAGACCAGCGGACCGTAATGCAGATGTCCGTATCTTTTGCACAGGTCCAGGTGGCCCAGGCAGTCGAACAGCCGGCTGTCTATCAGCTTCTCCACTTCCTGAAAATACTCGCCGTAGGCCTGCTCCTCCTCAATGGCGCCGTAATGTTTTTTGGCCAGCTCCGGCCGAGAAACATCCTTGGAGCCCACCATGTGCACCGAACCGATGGTGAAATCGAACTGGTGCTGATGAATGAAGTCCAGTATCTGCTGGCGCCGCCGGGGCTGGTAGGTGATCTCTATGCCCTTGTAGATCTTAAGCGATCGACCCATGGCCACCCTGGCCTCGGCCAGCTCTTCATTGTACTTCCGGTCATCATAAAAACCGCACCCCTGGTCCGAAGGGTCAAAGTCGGCGTGCTCGGTAAAGACCAGGGCCTTCAGGCCGATCTTCAATGCCTGGCGGCAGGCGGCCTGCATGCCCATCTCGGAATCGCAGGAGATCCGGCTGTGGAGGTGGGTGTCGATGGCGCCCAAGGGATATTTTAGGATTTCTAAATTCACTTGTTCTCTGTGGTTCTTTCTTTTTTGCCGAAATCAAAACTCAGCCCCAGATTGAACAGGAACGGATGCCAGAACATTTCCACATCCTGGCCCAAAGGGATTGTAGCGCCAATCTGGGCCATGAACTTAAGATGTTTGTAACCCAGCCGGGCGGTGATGACCGGCTCCATGAAGATGCCATCGACATTATGATCCAGCGACAGGTCGCCGCTTTTAATCTGGTAAAAATTCACGTAACAAGTCCTCAGACTTATGGCGGCATCGAAGAAATCAGTGGCAGTGCCGATGCTAGGCTGGATGAAAAACCGCCGGTAATTCCCGGTGGCTATTACTTCCTGGGGACCGAAAAAATCATAGCTGTTGCTGTATGTGGATGTGCCCTGGCCGTAACCTCCATAGGTCTCGAACCGCCCGGCGCTTCCGAAAGCGGTATAATATCCGGCCCCGCCTTCAAAGAAAATCCGTTTGGTCTTATCTACGACAGTTGCGTCTGCATTATCTGTTAATGTTCCTTCATAAAATGAACCATTGGCCATCAAGCCCAGGTTACTCGTCAGCGCATAGCTGGTTTGGAAATCAGTGCCACTAGACCCAACAGAAACCGCCCCTTGGAACTGTCCCTGGTTGCTGAGCAGCGGCACGTTTACCGCATTGGGAATGTATGCCGGGGCGCAACCGATCAGCGCTGACATCAGCGCTAACAAAAGGGCCAATGAAATATTTTTCATTTTATACTCCTAAGTACGATTTGTTCGTTGAGCTATTTCCGGTAGGGTCTCAAAGCTTCCTCAACCCTGGGGTCCGGTGTCATACCCAAGCTTATTGACTTATCGTAATACTTGATGGCTTTTAGATGATCCTGGGCCCGGTAGTACAGCGAGGCCAGATGAAAGTTCACTTTTATGTCTTCGGGATCCAGCGCCGCCGCCTGCAGCAAATACTGTTCGGCTTGTAAAAGCGATCCCCTTTTAAAATGAACCACTCCCAGGTTATCGTAAATCTCGGCTTTGCCGGGATTCAATTTTGCCGCCTCCAGGAACTCCCGCTCGGCTTCGTCCATCCGGTTCTGCTGCAGGTAAAGCAGGCCCAGATTATTGCGGGCCCCGGCATTGGATGGTTCCCTGACCAGCAGTTCCCGGAAGACCGCCTCGGCCTCGCTGGAACGGCCCATTCCCAGATAAAGAAGACCCAGGTCATTGTAGGCCGTGGTGTGCTGCGGATTGATCTTCCAGGAAATGAGGAATTCCTCCTCCGCCCTGGCGTAGGACCCCTCCTGGGCATAACACCGGCCCAGCATGTTGTGGGCATGATAGGAATGGGGGGAATTCTTTACAGTATTGCCCCAGTAGCTGAACCGATTGGCATAGTTTCTTGTGTGAAGAGCATTCAGCAGGACAAAGGCCAGCAGCCAGATGGCGACGACAGCCCCCGCAGCCGTTCTCTCCGGGCGGCTTGACAGCTTCAAGTCCGATTGGAGCAGCATCACCGCAAAACCGCACAGGGGAAGGTACATCCGGTGCTCGGCAAAATTGGCATAGGAGGTGTTGCCCAAAAAGGTCGGCACCAGGAATAATATGAACCACGACAGACCCAGCCAAAACAGCTTCCGGTCCCTGATGCCGCCCAAAAGAAAGACGGCGGCCAGCCCGGCCAGAGAGAACAAGCCATAGCCTATCGGTAGATCGGCCGGGATCGGGTCCCCGGAAAGATTGAAAGGGAAGAACACTTTGCCGATGTAGCTTACGAATCCCGTCAGGTTCTGGGATAAAGTATTGATCCGGGCGGCGGCCACGCCGGCACCGGGCTGGATCGCGTTCATTCTCAGCAAATAATAGACAACCGCCATCACCAACCACCCAGCGACCGGCAGGAAGAGGTTCACCCCGTCCTCCTTCTTGGCATTCTTCCTTGAAAACAGCCAGTAGCCAAAGGCCATGACCGGCAGAAAGACCGCAGTCTCTTTGCTAAGCAGGGCCAGGAGGAAGAGCATTAAATGGGCGCCCAAAACCCAATTCCGTCCTTTTTGAACGTATTCAATGAAAGCCAGGAACGAGCCCAGAACCAATACCGTCAAGAGCGGGTCGTTCCGGCCGGGGATCCAGCCCACCCCCTGGGCCAGCAGCGGGTGCACGGCAAAGAACAGCGAGGCCACCAGGCTCCGCCCGGGAGGTATTCCCAGCCGCGACAGGAACCGGAACAGCAAAAGCACCGCCAGCAGGTGCAGCAGCAGGTTGCCCAGATGAAAGGCAAAGGGCTTCATCCCGCCCCAGATGGCGTCGGCCATAAAGGAAAGCGTCAGCACCGGGCGGTAATATATCTCCTGGTGACCCCAAACCACGTCGGTCTCGAAAGCCCTCAGGATGTTGGCCGGATCGGAAAGCATTCCGGCCTTTTCAACGATGAGCTGGTAATCGTCGTGGCCGGAAAAATCAAAGCCCAGGGTCTGGGCATAAAGACCCGCTACCACCAGAGCCAGCAGGGCATAGGGCCGCCAGGAAGCTGTCATATAGCGAAATATTTTTCCGGCCGCTGCCGCATTCTTACCGGACATGTTACCTGCTTCCTTTTAATTGTTGGAGTTGGAGGAAATGCTGCCGGGCCGCCGAGTCAGCGGGGTTCAGGGATAAAGACCTGCTCAGATAATATTCGGCCGAATCCAGTTTGCCTGCCTGCATTAAAAGCACACCCAGATTGTCGTAAGGCTGTGGTTTTGAAGGATCAAGTCTGATGGCCTCCTGAAGCTGATGGCGCGAAGAGTCCAGCATCCCCAGGTTGAAATATACCAACGCCAGGTTGTTGCGGACATTGGCGTAATTCGGGTCAAGCTTCAGCACTTTCTGGAACTGCTCCCCCGCCTGTTGGACCTTGCCATATTCCAGATACAGCAGGGCCAGGTCGTTGGGGATCGACGGCCCTTGGGGATCCAGCTGTGCGGCCTTGATGAATTCCTGCTCGGCCTTGGCTGGCTGCAGGTCCCGCACCCAGGCCCTTCCCATCATTTGGTGGGCCAGGCCGGAGTTGGGCGAGGTTCGGGCGGCGTTGCCCCAGAATGTCTGGTCGGTTTTAAAGTCGGCAATGTGCCTTGTCGCCAGCACCCCGAAGACAACCAGGATGGGCAATCCGGCCATCAGCGCCGGCTTCAGGGCAATTTTTCGGACGACGTTCGTTTCCAGCAGCATTATCACCAGGCCGACCAGCGGCAGGTAGAGCCGGTGTTCCAGATAATTTATCTGCCCGGCCAGTTTGACGAAGGTGGGCAGCAGGAACAGCAGGTACCAGCTTAAACCAAAGAGGAACATTTTACGATTGTGAATCCCTTTGACCAGCCCCAAGGCCAGCACCAGCGCTATTGCCATCAGGCCCCAGAATAGCTTGACGTCTCCGGAAAGCGGCAGGACTGAGAGGTTGAAGGGGAAAAAGACTTTACCGGTATAGGAGACCAAACCTGTCAGTATTTCCTTAAAGTTTGCGAACTGTCTTTCGTGGGCGTTGACCGCCGGAGAGATCGCCTGCCATCTCAGTCCGTACCACCCGGCCAGAATAATGACCCAGCCCGAGATCAAGGGTAAAAGCTTTTTAAACGACGGGATTTCTTTTGAAACTGCCCAGACATATAACAGCCCGGCCAGGGGGAAGACCACAGCCGCTTCTTTGGTCAGGCAGGCCAGAGCGAAGAAAAGGAAGTGACCTAGCAGGTCGCCAATATTTTGTTTCTCAAGATAGCGGATCAGGAATATGAACCCGGCCAGGGTCAGCAGGGTCAGCAGGGTATCGTTGCGGCCGGGGATCCAGGCCGAAGCCTGGACCAGCGCCGGGTGGGCTAGGTAGAATAACGAGACAGCAAAAGACCGCAACCGGCCAAACCCAAGTTTCTGGAAGAACCGGAATATAAGCAGGCCGCAGGCCAGGTGCAGCAAGATGTTGGTGAAGTGAAAGACAAACGGTTTCTGGCCGCCTAAAGCTGCGTCCAGCATCAGGGACACGTTTAACAGCGGACGGTAGTAGGTTCCGGGGTTGCGCCAGTAGACGTCTTTGAGAAAGGCCTGGGGCAGGTTGGCAAGATTTGAGATGTGGGGGTAATTCTGGACGATCAGGTGTTCGTCATCCAGGGAAACATAGCCCAGGCCCAGGGCCTGAAAATAGAGGAGAAACCCCAGTCCTATGATCCAGAGATAGGGACGGAAGCCTTTGAGATATAGGGTGTCGTAATTTATGTTTTGTAAAAACATACTTTGTTAACTTGTCACAAATTCTTACTTAGCTGATAAACAACTGTCTTGTCCGGCCTCAGCTCAGGACCGCCAATAATGTCGAAACCAAGGCTTTCCCAATACTTGATGGCTCGTTCGTTATTTGTCTGCACCGCAGATAAAACAACCCTAACTTGCGGGTCTTCTTTTATCTTACTTATAACAACTTCTGTTGCTTTTCTTCCCAGACCTTTGTTTCTGTAGGGCTTGGCGACCATTATTAAGGATATGAAAGCATTTTCCGGCTTACCTTCAAACATACTTGGCACAAAATCAATGATCCCAACCATTGTTTCTTTCAGGTCAAATATCCCACAAAACAATCCATTCTCTTTTTTGGAATGATCAATATCCGCTTTTACCATATCCATTGAGGCTTTTGATATGGGTCCCAAGGATAGAAAATCCTCGCATTGCTGGTAAACCGACAATACTTGAGACAGTTGTGATTCAACTATTGGAGTAATTTTAAAGGATTTGCATTGAAAAAACATATTTTTAAATGCTTGCCGGCGGCTTTGTGTAATGCTTGATAAAATCTTTTACCACTTCAATTGCATTCAATGAAGAGGATGCTACATTATTATCAAAGTCCTCCGAACCGCAATCATCTGCATTGTCGGATATCGAGCGAATGACGATAAATGGTATTTTATTTACATAGCAGGCATGGGCTACAGCAGCACTTTCCATATCAACACAATACGGGTCATATTTGCTGACCAGCTTACTTCTTTCATCATCATGGATAAATGCTTCACCGGTTATCGCTTTCCCGGAAAACCATCTCTTTGCAGAATAATTTGACTTCATCATATCCAGGCATGCGGTTAACATCCCCCTGTCCGGTCTGAAATATTCATCTTTCATCCAAGGATGATATTCTGTAATTATTTCTGGCAAAACATCGTGGTATGCAATCGCGTCGGGTACTATAATATCGCCAACGGACATATCATCCTTTAAAGCACCAGCAACTCCAATGTGAATCAAATGAGAGACATTGAATTTGCTTATGAGTATTTGAGTTGCAATGGCTGCATTGACCTTGCATGCACCAGAAAAAACGGAGACTACGGGAACATTATTATATGTGCCTTCATAAAAGTTCAACATAGCATAGGAAGTAGCGGCTTTCGATTCCATTAATTCAACAAAAGGGCATATTTCTTCCTCAGACGGGCCAATTATTCCAAATATCATAAATTTGTCTTTCCTTGCACTTATTAAAACACCTTACTGTTTCATCTAACCCCTTATCACCTGTAACAGCTCCTTCACCTTTTCATCCAGCAACGCCTGCGACTCCGCCTCCACATTCAGCCTAAGCAGCGGCTCGGTGTTGGAGGGCCGGATGTTGGCCCACCAGTCGGGATAGGAAATGGTCAAACCGTCCAAATGGTCCAGCTGGGCGCCTTTGGCGGAATAGATCTTCTCCAGCTCGGCCAGCTTGCCCGGGATGTCCTGCACGGTGGTGTTGGTCTCGGGGATCCGCACATAGCGGTCTATCTCGTCCACCAGTTGCGACAGCGGCTTGTTCTCCTCGGAGATCAACTGCCAGCAGACCAGAAAGGCTATCAGCCCGGAATCGGCGAACCAGTTGTCCCTAAAATAGAAATGCCCGGAGTGCTCGCCGCCAAAGATGGCGTTATGCTCCCGCATCAGGGGTTTGATCAGGGCGTGGCCCACCTTGCTGCGCACGGCCTGTCCCCCGTACTTTTCCACGGTCTCCTTGACGCAACGCGAACAGATGGCGTTGTACAATATGGCCGAGCCGGGGTTCTTCTTTAAAAGCACTTTGGAAACCAGGGCCGCCACGTCCGAGCCGGCCAGGGCCCGGCCCTTCTCGTCCACCAGAAACATCCGGTCGGCATCGCCGTCGAAGGCCGCCCCAAAGTCGCAGTGCTGCTTGACCACCGTCTCCTGCAGGGCCGCGATGTTCTCCGGCTCTATGGGGCTGGCCGGGTGGTTGGGGAAGGTCCCGTCCAGGTCAAAGAACATCGGCACCAGGGTGCCCGGCAGCTGGCGGAAGATGGGCGGGATGGTGCGCCCGGCCATGCCGTTGCCGGCGTCCACCGCTATCTTGTATCCCCAGATCTTCTTGTGGTCCACAAACGACAGGCAGTGGCTGATGTAATCCAGGTCTATGTCCCGGGAAATTATCGTTCCCTTGGAGGCCCCTGTCTTCAGCTTGCCCTGGTTTATCAGGTCCCGCATCTGGTTCAATCCCTCGTCGCCGGAAAGCGGGATGGCATTGGCCTGGCAGATCTTCAGGCCGTTGTACTGGGCCGGATTGTGGCTGGCGGTGATCATCACCCCGGCATCAAAGCCGAACTTGCCCACCGCAAAATACAGCCCGTCGGTGGAAACCAGCCCCACGTCTATCACCTGGGCCCCCTGCATGGTGATGCCCTCGGCCAGGGCAGTGAACAGCGGCTGGGACGAGGTCCGCATGTCCCGGCCCACGGCCACGGTCTTGCAGTTCAGGTGGTCCACCAAAGCCCGCCCGATCTCCTTGGCCTGGGCCTCATCCAGCTCATTGGGATAGACCCCGCGGATGTCGTAGGCCTTGAATATTTTGGGATTGACCGGCATATTGCTCCTTGCTATATGATGGTTAAAAATTATTATCGGGATTCATTAGGAACCTACCACTGAAACACTGAAGCATTGAAAACACGGATGAATTTAGGTTAACTCTTATAATTTGATGAAATACTTTTCGTAAATTCCGTGTTTCCGTGGTAAAAGAGGACTTGCTTGAACCGTTTTACCATAACTTATAAGTTTAACCCCGCCATATTTCAAAGTCAACAAAAAAATGATGCAAAAAAGGCCTCTTCCCAAAGGGAAGGGCCTTTTTCATTGATTTCTACATTTCCCAGGAGAACCTTTATTTCAGCTTGTCCTTGGCCAGGGCGGCTTCGGGGCTTTTGGGATATTTTTTAACCAGCAGCTGCCAGTATTGCCTGGCCTTGGCCTTGTCGCTCATCTCCTGGAGGCACAGCCCGATCTTGTAAAGCGCAGCCGGTTCCTTGTCCTTGCCCGGATAGTTTCCCACCACTTTTTCAAACTCGGTCAAAGCCGGCTCGTATTTCTTCTGGGCGTAATAACCCTCGCCGATCCAGTACTGGGCATTGTCGGCCAGGTCGTGCTTGGGGAACCGCTTGATGAACTCGTTGAACCCGGCCAAAGCCAGGTCGTAATTGCCCTTGGTGATGTCCAGGTACGAGGCGTCGTAAAGTTTCTTGGGGTTGGTCTCGGCGGGAACTTCAGCTTTCGGCTCCGGGGCCGGCCCCTTGGGGTCCGGCTGGCTGGGGCCGATGGGCAGGGGGCGGTACTTGTTGTCCTCCTGCTGCTGCTCGGCTATGCTCCACTTCTCCCCGGCCGAGGCCGACAGGCTCCTCAGCTCTGCCCGCAGTTCGTAGATCATCCCCATCTGGACCTGGATCAGGCTGTCCATCACCAAGGTCCGGCGGTCGATCTTTTTCTCCCGCAGCTCTATGGAATCCAGCTGATCGGTGACCCGGATGTATTCCTTCTTCATCCCGCAGCCCATGAAAACAGCCAGGGATAGTGAGACCAATAGCAATGATTTTTTCATGATGTATTTTTGAAATTATTGTTGTAAGATAAATAAATGCCAAAGGTTTGTCGGCCTTCGTGGTTCCCGGTATTTTAAGTGATCCTGTCAATCATGTAAATCCTGTCTTTCCCGGGAAATACTATTTGGCTACTGGAACGATCTCCACCCTGCGGTTCTTGGCCCAGCTGGCTTCATCGTTGCCTGCTACAGCGGGCTTTTCCTTGCCAAAGCTGACGGTGGACAGCCGGGAGCGGCTGACGCCCAGGTTCTCCAGGTATTCCCGGACGGCGTTGGCCCGCTTTTCGCCCAGGGCCAGGTTGTATTCGGCCGTGCCCCGCTCGTCGCAGTGGCCTTCCAGCCGCAGGGCGACATCGGGATAGCTGCGCAGCAGGCCGCCGGCCTGGTTAAGCAAAGCCTTGCCCTCTTCGTTCAGGGAATAGGAATCAAAGGCGAAGAATATCGTTTTGAATTCTATCTTGGGAACCACCGGCTGGGCCTCGACCGGCGGGGTGGCCACCGGAGCCGGGATGGAAACCTCCGGCTGCTTGATGGGTTCTTCCTGCTTCACGGTCTGTTTTTTGGTGCAACCAAAGCCAAGCGCCAGAACCAGGCACATTGCAATTACGGTAAAATATTTATTCATTGAACTCCTTTGGTTTTGTATTTAGACTAAAGATTAGTTTCAAGGGTAAAGGAAGATAGGTGCCATTATATAACAAATCCGCATTTTATTCAATCTGAAACGCCCTACTGGGCCGGGCCCCAGGCCGGCATGTACGAGCCGCCGTTGTTGGTGATGGCCTGCTGGACGCTGCCGTCCCAGTGCATCCGCCAGATCTGGTGGCTCCCGGTGCGGCTGGAGGAGAAGCACAGGTGCAGGCCGTCCGGCGACCAGCTGGGGTCCTCATTGTCGCCCTCGTAGGTCAGCTGGACGAAGTTGTCCCCGGTGATGTCTATGGTGCAGACCTGGAATCTTCCGTCTATCCGGGAAACGAAGGCGATCTTGTCGCCCCGGGGTGACCAGCTGGGCGAGGTGTTGTAGCCGCCCTGGTAGGTCAGCCGCCGGATGTTGGCCCCTTCTGTGTCCATGATATATAGCTGGGGCGAGCCGGGCCGGTCGGAGTTGAAGACCAGTTCCCGGCCGTTGGGCGACCAGGAGGGCGAGCAGTCTATGGCCCAGGAGTTGGTGAGGCGGCGCAGTTCCTTGGTTTCCGGTGACAGCAGGTAGATCTCGGCGTTGCCGTCCTTGGACAATGTAAGAGCCAGAAATTTTCCGTCCGGGGACCAGGCCGGAGAGGTGTTCAACCCCTCGGTCTGGGAGATGACGGCCGTTTTGCCGCTGGCCAGGGTCAGGGAAACGATGTCGGTGCGGTTGCGGTAGAAAGAGACGAAGGCCAGCGCCCCGCCGCCCGGCTGCCAGTCCGGCGAGATGTTGATGGAGTTGAAATTGGTGAGGGCCCGAA
>JAURWH010000173.1 GCA_030655055.1 bacterium | reverse complement strand
CATTATTCCTTGCGGCTCTGCATCAGCACCTTTTCATAATCGGCCGGGGACTCCAGCACCTTGCCGGCGCCCAGCACAATGCATTGCTGGGTTTCCACCGCCAGTTTGATCGGCAGGTTGGTCTCCTCCCTCAGCAGGGCGTCCAGGCCCTTCAGCAGGGAGCCTCCCCCGGTCATGGTGATCCCGGCGTCCACGATGTCGGCCGCCAGTTCCGGCGGGGTCTGCTCCAGCGCTTTCTTGACCGCCAGCACTATCTGGGACACCGGCTCGCGCAAGGCCTCGCGGATCTCCTCGCTTTTGATCTTGATGGCCCGGGGGATGCCCTGCACCACGTCCCGGCCCTTGACCTCCATCTCCTTGCTTTCCTCCACCGGGAAGGCCGAGCCGATCCTGATCTTGATCTCCTCGGCGGTCTGCTCCCCGATCAGAAGGTTGTGGGTCTTGCGCAGGTATTCCAGGATGGCCTCGTCCATCTCGTCGCCGGCTATCCGGATGGAAGTGTTGCGGACGATGCCGGACAGGGCGATCACTGCGATCTCGGTGGTGCCGCCGCCGATGTCTATCACCATGCTGCCCATGGCCGAATCCACCGGCAGGCCCACCCCGATGGCGGCGGCAATGGGCTCGGCGATCAAAAAGACCTCGCGGGCCCCGGCGTGCTCGGCCGAGTCGCGCACCGCGCGCTTTTCCACTTCGGTGATCCCCGAGGGAACGCAGATGATGACCCGGGGCCGGATCAGGGTCCGGCGTTTTTGGGCCATCTTGAAGAAGGCCCGGATCATCTCCTCGCAGATCTCAAAGTCGGCGATCACCCCGTCCTTCATGGGCCGGATGGCCCGGATCTCGTCCGGGGTGCGGCCCAGCATCTTCTTGGCCTCGGTGCCCACCGCGATAGGCATCCCGGTCTTCTTTTCGATGGCCACCACCGAAGGCTGGTTCAGCACGATCCCCTTGCCGGCCACGTAGACCAGGGTGCTGGCGGTTCCCAGATCCATCGCCATGTCATGGGAGATCACGGATCCGAAGATGTCCCTTAGAATGTCCCTGAGGTCAGGCAGCTTTATCATTATTCCTCCAATTGGATGGTATGTTCAAAGTATTAACGTATTAACGCAGGACGAGTAGTAACGATGGAACACTTTGTGTATACGATGGACATGCGGTGGTATACAATTGTTTGGCCTATTTTTGTCTATTGCATCACATTGAATTTGCATCCCCAGCAAAGTGCGGCCGTCAGCTCCCGGTGCTCTCGTAGGCCTTGACCCCCTGTTTCCAGGTGAACATCCCCAGCCCAAAGAAGATCAGGCCGATGGCCGGGGTCAGCCAGGCGTAGATCCCGTATCCCTTGCGGCCCAGCACCTGCACCGCCGGATAAAAGGCGGTAAAGGCGTAGGGAATGATCCAGCTTAAAATGAACCTTAATTTGGGATCGTAGATGGTGACCGGGTAGCCGGAAAAATTCTGCATCAGGTGGAGCACCGAGACCAGGCTGCCCCGGTCGTTGAACCAGAAGGTGGCGCTGATAACGGCGGTGAATATCCCCAGATAGATCAGGCAGGCCGACACGACCATTCCCAGGATCATCAGGTGCTGCAGCAAGGAAAGTGATATTTCCAGATGACGCAGGGAATAGGCCATGATCATCAGGCCCACCAGGATGTTGGAGATCTCCTCAAAGTGCACCCGCTCGATGATCACCTGAAAGAAGCTGTCCAGGGGCCGCAGCAAGACCCGGTCGAACCAGCCCTCCACGATGTAGCGCTCGCTGACTTCGAACAGGTTGGAGAAGAACAAAAAGAACAGGCCCAGGGTCAGCTGGGAGAATCCGTAGATGTAGAATATCTCGTAGCGGTACCAGCCTTTCAGGTGCGGCACCTTGCCGAACAAGGCGGCCACGAACAGCACCCCGATCATCTGGGTCATGAAATTGGCGATGAACCCGGCCCAGAAGTCCTCGCGGTAGGCCAGCCGGGACTTGAGCGAGTTGGAAAC
>JAURWH010000172.1 GCA_030655055.1 bacterium | reverse complement strand
GGCGGGTGGAATACGACATCGCCCAGGCCCAGCAAAAGATACTAAAGGCCGGTCTGCCTCCTCGTTTGGCCGAGCGGCTGTCCCAGGGAGTCTGAAGCGCAACACTAACTCTACGGCTTTAGGTAAGACAGGATTAACATGATTTCTTTTTATTCGAAGAGATAACGTACAATCGCCATGCCGACCAAAGTCGCCATAATAATTCCCCATTACAACGGACAGAAGCTGCTGGAGGATTGCCTTCCTTCTCTGTTCAGGACGGGGTATTCGGATTACACGGTCTATCTGGTGGACAACGCCTCCACCGACGGCAGCCCGGAATGGGCCAAGGTCCATTATCCCCAGATCCAGGTGATCAAGTCCGACAAGAACCTGGGTTATGCCGGCGGCTGCAACCTGGGGATCAGGTCCACCGCCGAGGAATATGTGGTCCTGCTTAACAACGACACCGAGGTCAAGCCGGACTGGCTGGACAAGCTGGTCTCAGAGCTGGACAAGGACGGGGCCGTCGCCGCCGCCCAGCCCAAGATCCTGTGGCTGAAGGACCGGACAAGGTTCGACTATTCCGGCGGGGCCGGCGGCCTGATGGACGCCTACGGCTATCCCTATTGCCGGGGACGGATGTTCGAGGAAAAGGAAAAGGACCTGGGCCAGTATGACCGGCATCCCGCCGGCATCTTCTGGGCTTCGGGTTCGGCCTCCATCTACCGGCGTTCGGCCCTGGACGCCTCCGGCCTGCTGGACGAGGATTTTTTCATGCACATGGAGGAGATAGACCTGGCCTGGCGGCTTCACTTGCTTGGCCTGCGGGTGGTCTCCGTTCCCGGCTCGGTGATCTATCATCTTTCCGGGGGCTCGCTGCCCACCGGTAATTTCCGCAAGATGTACCTGAATCACCGCAACAGCCAGCTGATGATGTGGAAGAACTATTCCCTGGGCTCGCTGCTATGGATCTGGCCCGGACGGATGCTGCTGGAAGCGGCGGCCTTCGCCAAGGCTGTCGCCTCGGGCAACTGGGAATGGGCCCGGGCCATTGTGCAGGCGGGCTGGTGGCTGCTGGAGAATCCCCTTACGGTCTGGAAAAAACACCGCCGGGTCCAGGCGCTCAGAAAGGTCTCCGACCGCCGGATCAGAGAACAGATGTTCCCGGGCAGCATCGCCCTGGAATATTTCATCAAGCAAAAAAGAACTGCCCAACAATTGGAAGGTAAACGATGAAACAGGCCCTGAAGAAAACGCTGTTATTGGTCTTCCGGATATTGATCAGCCTGGGGTTGATAGGCTGGATACTGCTAAAGGTGGACCGGCGGGAGCTGGCCGAGTCCCTGCGGAGCATAGACCTGTGGTACCTGGCCGCGGCCTTCCTGGCTTATATGATAGTCAACGCCTTCTGCAACTGGCGGTGGCAGATACTGCTGGCGGCCCGGGGAATAAAGGCCGGGTACTGGAGGCTCTTCCGCTACTTTCTTAACGGCCTTTTCTTCGGAAACTTTTTACCCACCACGGTGGGCGGCGACCTGGCCCGGGCCTATCTGGTGGTGGACGACTGCAACAAGAAATCGGAGGCCCTGGCCTCGGTGCTGGTGGACCGCTTCATCGGGCTGTTCGGGGTGATCATCACCGGCATCATCGGGCTGATCCTGGTGGCCAAGACCGGGGAGGAGCTTTTCCTGCTGAAGGTCATGGTCATAGTCATCGCGGCGGCGCTGCTGTTCGTGATACTGTTCCTGAATAAATCCCTGATTAAAAAATTCCGCTGGATGCTGAAGCTGCCCCTGATCGAAAAGGCCGAACACCACCTGATAGATTTTTACCATTCCCTTTACGCCTACCGCACCCACAAGAAAGAGGTCTTTTGGGCCTTCATCCTGTCCCTGCTGGTCCAGCTGTTCGTGGTGTTCACCTCCTACTTTATAGCCATATCGCTGGACATCAGTATTTCCATCATCCCCTTCTTCCTGTACATGCCGGTGATCGGGGCGGTGAGCATGATCCCGCTGTCGGTCAACGGCTGGGGCCTGCAGGAGGGAGCCTTCATAGTTTTCTTCGGCCGGGCCGGCCTGAGCCACTCCCAGGCCCTGTCGCTGGGATTCGTTTACCATCTGGTGGCGGTGGGGATATCGCTGTTGGGCGGGCTGCTATGGCTGATCTACGGCAGCAAGAAGAAACTGAAGGAAACCTGCGAATAGCCGGGGGAAAATGAAAAAAACACTAGCCATAGTTTTTATTCTGATCCTAATGCCGGCGGCAGTATTTGCCCAATGGAGCATGAACTTCAATTATGGCTGGCTGAATAATGCCTGTTCCGTTTGGAAAGTGTACGATAACCGCACCAAGCCTTTCTTTAACTGGGGTAATGGCTGGCAAATTGGCGGTGGCACTGAATTGCGGATGAAAAGCTGGCTGGCCGTGGGCGGATCGGGTTCCTACCAAAGTTTCAGCGCCAAACCTTCAGGGGCGTACGAGGAATTTGCGTTTAGTTGCGTTTGGAATGGGGAGCCAACATGGCAGGCCCCTTTCGAGGTCTATGCAAGGTTAATAAAGGCGAGGTCACTTCTGGGAACCAACCTCAAGCTGGGTTTGGGGGTGATGACCTCGCATAT
Source organism: bacterium (assembly GCA_030655055.1). Taxonomy (NCBI): domain Bacteria; species bacterium. The sequence goes on along the minus strand of JAURWH010000172.1, from coordinate 4,168 downwards.
TGGTCAGTTGACTGTTAATTCCATTGAAGGCGACTATTACCCTATGCAGTATACCAGAGTGGTGGAAGGTACAGGCGAGACTTTCTATCGCCCTTTCGGCCAGATAAGCGCTGGAATAAGGGTCCCGATTACCGCCAGGCTGGGTATCACCGTTGATTACGGATATCTTTCCACCTTTGACAGAATGGTGCAGGAACTGCCGTTCCAGCTGGGAATGAACATCAAGTGGTAGCTTAATAATGCGGATAGTATTCATGGGCACTCCGGCCTTCGCCGTACCCACCCTGGAGGCCCTCCATCATAAGGGACACGAGATACTGGCGGTCTTTGCCCAGCCGGACCGGCCGGCGGGCCGGGGCCGCAGCATTGCATTTTCCCCGGTCAAGCAAAAAGCGTTGGAACTGAACTTGCCGGTTTGCCAGCCGGCGACATTAAAAGACAGCAGCACCGTTGATCACCTTTCAAACCTCCAGCCCGATGTTCTGGTGGTCGTAGCCTACGGTCTGCTTTTGCCCCAGAACATCCTGGATATCCCCAAGCACGGGGCGGTGAACCTGCATCCCTCGCTGCTGCCAAAATACCGGGGGGCGGCGCCCATCAACCACGCTTTGCTTCACGGCGACAAGGTGACCGGCATCACCAGCATCCTGATGAACAGCCGGATGGACGCCGGGGACATCATCCTGCAGGAGGAAGTGGCGGTCAACGAAGACGAGAACGCCGGGCAGTTGGAACAAAGAGCATCCAAGCTGGGTGCGGATCTCATTGTCCGAAGCTTGGAAGCCATGAAGGTGGGAAGGTCCGCTTTTACAAAGCAGGATGAGGCGCTGGTCACTTTTGCCCCGAAGCTGACATCTAAGGACGGGCACATAGACTGGACCAGGTCTTCGGAAGAGATAAGAAATCTGGTGCGGGGGCTGACGCCCAGGCCCGGGGCTTTTACCATGATCAAAGATAAAAGATTAGAGATACTGCTAACACAGACCAATATCGATTCACAATTCACAATTCACGAATCTTTGCCGGGCAGAATAGTATCGCTGGAAAAGAACAAGGGTCCGGTGGTAAGGACCGGTGACGGGTACTTGGTCCTGCTTAAAGTGAAACCCCAGGGGAAAAAGGAAATGAGCGGCCAGGAATTCCTGCGGGGCTACAGGCTGGAGGCAGGCGAAAAGTTAACATGAAGATCAGTAAAAAAATATTTCTCAGCCTCTCCCTCTTAAGTCTGGTGATCCTGATCGGCGGAGTGGCCGTGCTTTTCTGGCTGATAGTGCCCAGGCTGCAGCACTTGGGCGGCTGGCTGTTCTATGCCGCCGCCATCGCCGCCGCGCTGTTCCTGCTGGTGGTGACAGGGGGGCTGTTCCTGCTGTTCCTCTCCGCCTTAACCGAGAAGGATTTTCTGTTTCCCCACGGCAAGAAGCAGGTGACGGTCAAGGTGCTGTATCCCCTGAACCTGATGCTGGGCTATCTGCTGGGGATCGGCCGGGAGAGGATAGGGGAATCATTCGTAGCCTTTAACAATGCCCTGGTGCGGGCCGCCGGCAAACGGCTGGACCCGGCCCGGATCCTGATCCTTCTGCCCCACTGCCTGCAGCTGGCCGACTGCCCCCACCGGGTGACCTCCGACATCAGGAACTGCAAACGCTGCGGGAAATGCCCCCTGGCCGGGCTGGCCGCCATCGCCGATGAGACCGGGGTCCAGATCTCGGTGGCCACCGGCGGCACCCTGGCCCGCCGGGTGATAGTGGAGCTGAAGCCCACCTCCATCCTGGCGGTGGCCTGCGAGCGGGACCTGGTCTCGGGCATCCACGACGCCTATCCCATCCCGGTCTACGGCATTTTGAACCAGCGGCCGCACGGCCCCTGCCGCAACACCCTGGTGGACATGGATCAGGTGGCCCTGGGGCTTTCGGTGCTGCTGGGACGGGAGGTAAAGTGGAAGCACGGGAATTAGCGCTAAAGACCCTATCCAAGGCCGGCACCGACGGAGCCTATTACGACCAGGTCCTTAAGAAGAATTTGAAGGAGAGCGGCCTTTCCCTGCCGGACAAGGCCCTGGCCCACGAACTGACCGCCGGGGTCCTGCGCCACCGGATGTGGCTGGACTGGGTGCTGGATCAGTCCCTGAAGAGCGGCCTGAAGTCGCTGACCCCCTGGGAACAGAACATCCTGCGCCTTGGCTTGTATCAGATCGCCAAGCTGGACCGGATCCCGCCTTTTGCCGCGGTCAACGAGAGCGTGAACCTGGCCAAACGCTATGGCCGCAAGAACATAATTGGCTTGACAAATGCGGTGCTACGGGATATAATTAGGCACCGAAGGCATTTGGAGCCAATAAGTTCGGGGGATAAGGCCCGGGATCTGTCCATAGAATATTCGCATCCCCTCTGGCTGGTAAAACGCTGGCTAAAGGAACTGGGAGAAGCGGGGACGAAAGAGTTGTTGCAGGCCAACAACCGCCATGCCCAGGTCATCATCCGCCCAAACACCCTGAAAACAGGGGTTTTGGAGCTTCAGGAAAACTTAAGTCTGTCGGGCATCAATACCTCGGCCAATAGATACATTCCGGCTGCACTGGAAGTGGAAAACCCGGCGGGGCTGGCTGATGACTCATTGTTCAGCCGGGGATATTTCTATTATCAGGATCCCTCCAGCCAGGCGGTTTCCCAGCTGGCCCGGGCCAAGGCAGGCGATGAGGTGCTGGACCTGTGCGCCGCCCCCGGCGGCAAGGCCGGCGCGGTGCTGGAGCAGATGGGGGACATTGGAAACCTGCTGGCGATTGATCTTTCGGAACAAAAACTTTCCTTGATCAAAGAGAATTTCACCCGGCTGGGATTGAAATCGTATTCCCTGGTCTGCGCCGATGCCGCAGTATTTTCCTTCCGGAAAAAGTTTGACCTGGTGCTGATAGACGCACCCTGCAGCGGGCTGGGGGCGCTTCGCCGCCGGCTGGACATCCGGTGGAGGATAAAGGAGCCGGACATCGCGCGGCTGTCCCAACTGCAGCTTCAGATACTCACCAACGCGGCCGGGCTGGTCAAATCCGGCGGGGCCCTGGTCTACAGCACCTGTACGGTGACGCCGGAGGAGAACCGGGGCGTGATAAAAAAGTTCCTGGCCCAAAACCAGGAGTTCACCATCGAAGACGCCGGGAATTTCGTGCCCCGGGAGCTGGTTCAAGACGGGTTCTTCAGCAGCTGGCCCCATCTCCACGGCATGGACGGAGCCTTTGCCGCCCGGCTGGTCAGACAGAAATAATCAAACAGTAAAAAACATATTACACAAAACTACGGAGCGCTTCATGCCAATTTACGAGCAGAGCAGCAGCAAAAAGCCGGTGATCGCGGCCATCATCTCGGGATCCCTAAGCGGGCTTTTGATGAGCCTGCTTTTCTGGGGCGTGATCCAGCCCATCATGGACATGTCCGAGGTCCCGGATGTGACCGGCAAGAAGGTGGAGATAGCCAAGTCCATCCTGGAGGGCCGGGGGTTCCGGGTCTACCAGGAGGATGCCATCAACGATGCCACCGTGCCCGAGGGCGCGGTCAGCAAGCAGGACCCGGTGCCGGGCGGCAAGGTGCGCAAGGGTTCCACCGTCAAGGTGTGGCCCAACGGCGGCGGCTCCAGCGTTCCGATGCTGCAGGGGATGCTGCTGCCCCAGGCCACGGTGATGCTGCAGCAGGCCGGCTTGAGGCTGGGCCAGGTTGCCATGCAGCCCTCCGATTCAGTTCCCAAGGATGCGGTGATCTCCAGCAACCCGGCCTTCAACAGCAAGACCCAGAAGGACAGCCCGGTGGACCTGGTGGTCAGCGCCGGGGCCGGAGAGGTGGCGGTGCCGGCGGTGAGAGGTTACGGGAAAAGCCGGTCCCAGGAGATGATCAAACAGGCCGGGCTTAACGTGGGCAGCGTCCGTTACATTTACGATGAAGAGAACGACCCGGGCCTGGTGGTCCGGCAGGATCCCCAGGCCGGCTCCAAGGTGGCCAAGGGCTCCAACGTCAGCATCTGGGTGACCACCGACATCGAACCCGAAGAATAAAGATGGCCGGCATTTTCAAGACATACCCCAAATTCTGGCGGACTGCGCTGATCCTGTCCGCAGTGTTTCTGTTTGGTTTTTTGCTGAGCAACTTTGTGATGATGCCCTGGGTGGTGCGGCGGGGGGCGG
>JAURWH010000171.1 GCA_030655055.1 bacterium | reverse complement strand
ATTACGACGATGATTGAGAAGGTAAAAATATTTATTTTTATCCTGGCCCTGAGCCTTCTTTTGCTTCCGGCCGGCGCCATCGCTCAAAGTCCCGGTCAAGAAACGACTGATTCCTTGTCCGCCTATTATCAGGAGTATTTCATGCAGTTGATGGAAGAATGGCGGATGGAGAAAGTGGTGGAGTTTGCCCAGCAGTGGAACGTCAATGTGGCCGGGGGCAGGGAACTTGGGCTTAACCGGGCCTTTTGGGAGGAACGTTTCTCCCTGAGCCTTTCGCTGGGGCTTTCGTCCGCCCGCCAGTCCCAGGTCCTGGTGATGGAATACAAGATCAACCCGGCCCTTCTGCTTAAGGGGGAGGTCTCCCGCCAGCTGGCCAAAAGCGACGCCTGGCTGGACATCATCTTCAAAGCAGAGTACTAGGTCATCCTTGCCGCCATCGGCATAACAGCATCTGTAAATCTCATTCAAAATTGTCAGGATCACTGTAATGAAACGTCTCAAACTATTCATGTGGTGTCTGGCGGCCCTGCTGATATTCGTCCCATCCTTGATGAAGGCCCAGGACGGATATTTCGGCAAAAACAAGGTTAATTACAAGAATTTCAAGTGGCAGAAGATAGCCACCAAGAACTTCGACATCTATTTTTACCAGGGCCAAAACACCCTGGCCGCCATCGCCGCCGGGATAGCCGAGAACGAGGGGGAAAAGCTCTCCCGAGACTTTTCCCACAAGCTCAATGCCAGGATCCCGGTGCTGGTCTATTCCTCCCACAACGATTTTGAGCAGACCAACATCACCCAGGAGATCCTGGAGGAATCGGTGGGAGGGTTCACCACCCAGTTCAAGAACCGGGTGGTGGTGCCCTATACCGGATCCTACGCCGATTTTCAGCATGTGCTGGCCCACGAAATGGTCCACGCCTACATGTTCGACCTATTCTTTGGCGGGGGGATGGAATCTGTGCTTTCCGGCCAGAACTTCAACCAGGTCTCGCTGTGGTTCATAGAGGGCCTGGCCGAGTATGAGTCCCGGGGCTGGGACCCGGAATCCGAAATGATCATCAAGGACCTGGCCATCAACCAGCGGCTGATACCCATCAACGAACTGGACAACTACGGCGGCAGCTACCTGGTCTACAAGGAGGGACAGGCGGTGATGAGATATATCGCCGGCCATTACGGCCAGGCCAAGGTGGGCGAGCTGCTTCATTTGGTGCGGGCCAACCGCAATGTGGAAAAAGCCTGCCAGATGGTGCTGGGCCAGGGGGTGGAAAAACTTTCCGAGGACTGGGTCAAGTCGGTCAAAAAGGAATACTGGCCATATCTGGCCTCAAAAAAAGAGGCTTCCGACATCGGGAAACAGCTGACCGAACACGAGAAGAACGAATCCTATTTCAACCTCAGTCCGGCCCTGTCGCCCCGGGGCGACAAGATAGCCTACATCTCCGACCAGGGCGGCTATTCCGGGATCTACGTGATCTCCAGCATCGACGGCCGCAAGATCAGCCACCTGGTCAAGGGCGAAAAGAATTCGCTGTTCGAAGCCATGCACCTGGCCTGGTTCCGGGGAGGGCTGTCCTGGTCTCCGGATGGCAGCTGCCTGGTGTTTGCCGCTAAATCCACCACCGGTGACAGGCTGTATATCGTCGACGCAGACAACGGCAAACTGATCAGGAAATACAAATTTGACCTGGACGGGATCTATTATCCCTCCTGGTCGCCCACCGATGAGAGGATAGTCTTCTGCGGCCTCAAGAACGGCCATTCCGACCTGTACCTGCTGAACAACCTCGACGGCAGCATCAGGCAGATCACCAGCGACATCTACGACGACCGGGAACCGGCCTGGGCCCCGGACGGATCCGCCCTGGTCTTTGCCTCGGACCGCCCGGCCTCCGGCGATTCCACGGTTTCCGACAGCCTCCATTTCGGGAGGTACCGGTTGTTCACGGTAAACCCGGACGGAGAAGCCCTGGCCTGCTATACTCCGGATGAACTGTATGCGGTCAGCCCCAGCTGGGGAAGATCAGGCATAATCTACAACTCCTACCAGCAGGGGGTGGCCAATATCCTCTATCGGGCCGGCTCCGACAGCGCTTCGGTCCCCCTGACCGATGTTTTGACCGGATGTCTGCAGCCCCGCTGGTCGGCAGAAGGGGACAAGATAGTATTCGTGGGCTACCACCAGACCGGATGGAACATTTACACCATTAAAAATCCATTGGAAAAGAAGCCGGA
>JAURWH010000170.1 GCA_030655055.1 bacterium | reverse complement strand
AAGTTTGATATTTTCTCTTTTGGTATGTAGTGATACTTCAATCAGCCCGAGAAACAGTATGATCAGCAGGTGCCAACCCCGGTTGTCGCGTTAAAACGATCAGTGAGCATCGCAGTTGGTGGCGGAAAAAGCTTGTCTGGCCTGTTTGAGGGCTTGGCCAAAGCCCGAGTTCAGACAAGCCCGCCAGCAACGAGAAGCGCAACGCCCGGAGAGTTTTAAGCGACGAGCTTTTTCTTTTGGTTCTTTTCTTGTTGGCGGTACAAAAAGAAAAGAACATAACCCTATTAAATCCACGTTTTGAGCCAAATCCACTATATTCTTTCTACTTTTCCTGATCAAGTTAGAGCATCATTTCATGTAAATCCTGTCAAAAAGTACCCGTATTCTCCTACCTGAACATACGGCAAAGTTCAGACGGATAATTCCCAAAACAAAGCATTGAGGTGATACTATGGAATCAGCCAGCAGCAATTACGAAAAACTCTTGAAGGAACTTACCGATCTCATCCCCGGAGCGGTCTCGGCCAGCCTGACCGGGACCGACGGGATCGGAATTGCTTTTTATAACATCGATCCGGCCTTCGATCCCACCCTGGCCGACGCCGAGTTTGCCACCATGCTGGCCACCGCCAACCGGGCGGCCCAGAGCCTGGCGGTGGGCGACATCTCCGAGCTGATATTCTCCACCCAAAAGATCACCATCATGCTCAAGATGGTGGGGACCGACTTTTATCTGGAGGTGGGCCTTCAGGCCGGAATGGGGAACATCGGCATGGCCCGGTTGCAGATGCGCAGGGCATCCGAGGCCTTCATCAAGGTGCTGTATTAATTTCTTAAGCAAATATTTGGAGTTTTAAAATTGTCAAACCACGAACACAATGGTCCCGATCAGGCGGGACAGGTGATAGAAAGCATCGCCCAAAGGGAGCAGGAGCTTCAGGTCCTGTTGAACGGCGCCCATACCGAGGCCGAGCGGATATTGAATGAAGCCCGGACCCAGGCCGATCAGCTTTTGAAAACAACCCAACAGGAGCTTTTGCAGCAGGCCGAAAAGCAGAAAAAGACCAGCGGGGACAAGGCTCAGGAGATCAGGGACCGGCTGCTGGCCCAGGCCGGAAAGGATGCCGCCGCTTTGGAGCAAAAAGCCCTGGCCAACCGCCAGAAAGCCGTGGAGACGATAGTACAGCAGATTCTGCCGGAGGAGCAATAACAGCATGATCGTGGCAATGGCCAAAGCTCTGGTGATAGGACCCAAGGCTCTTCAGCCCCGGGTCATCAAAACATTGCAGACCATGGGCCGGGTTCATCTTTCCGGGCTTAATTGGAACGAGCACCATCTAAAGCCCTACGACCTGAGCCCGGAACAGCTGGCCCGCAAACAGTGGCTGGAACAGGTGGGTTCGGATATCGACCAGACCCTGGCCCTGCTGGGCTTCCGGGGCAAACCGGCCGGGGTGGCAACACCGGACTGGCCGAAACTGCCGGAGCTGATCTCCGGGTTCCAGCAAAAGGCCAAGGAACTGGCCCGGGAGAAAATGGAGCTGGAGGACGAGCTGTCGCTGGTGGAAAGCTACCGCGAAGCCTACCAGGCCCTGGCCCCGCTGATGTCCAAACTGGAAAAAAGCCGCAAGGTCAGGGCCTTTGGATTCATCCTCAAAGTCAGCGACGTCAAGGTTGTAAAAGCGCTGGCCCTGCAGTTGGGCAAGCTCACCTCCGGCAGGTCGGAGGTTTACAGCCATCCCCTGAACGACGGCCGGACCGCGGCCCTGGCGGCCTATCACGCATCAGACACCGACAAGATAAAGGGTTTCTTCTCCAAGGCCGGGATCAGCGAGCTGAAGTTACCCTCATCCCTGGAGGCCCGGCCCATGACCGAGGTGGTGGCCCTGCTCAAGCAAAAGGCCTCGGCCCTGCCTAAAAGACTGGAAGAGATCGGACGGGAGCTGGCTGAATTGTCAAGTTCGTCAGGTCCCGTTTTGCTGGGGTACAAGGCGCTGATGGCCGACGAGCTGGCCCGCTTCGGGGCCTCGGCCCAGACCGGCCAGGGAAGCTTGACCTTCGTGCTGCAGGGATACCTGCCGCAGGGCCAGGTGGAGGACTTAAAAGCCCTGCTCCGGAAAGAGTACCGGGACCAGGTCTCGGTGCAGATAGTGGAGATAGACCAGCACCAGGCGGAAAAGGTTCCGGTGATCCTCAATAACCGCAGTCTGATAAAGCCCTTTGAACTTCTGCTTTCCATCTTCAACCCGCCCCGGTATGGAACGGTGGATCCCACGCCCTTCATCGCCTTTTTCTTCCCGTTGTTCTTCGGTTTCATAGTCGGCGACATCGGATACGGGATATTAATGCTGGCGGCCTCGGTCATGGTGATGATCAAATTAAAGCATAATGTTCTGGCCAGATCACTGGCTACCATTTTCATGTTTTGCGCCGTATGGACAACCATCTTCGGCGTTGTTTTCGGGGAGCTGTTCGGTGATTTCGGCGAGCATATGCACTGGATCAAGCCGATGGCCGAAACCCTGAACCGGCTGAGCAGCGAGTCCATCATGACCCTTTTCAAGATAGCCCTGATGATCGGCGTGGTCCAGGTCTATGTAGGGTTCGGCATCATGCTTTACATCGGCATCAAGCACCGCAACCTGCACCACATCCTGGAGCCGCTGGCCTTTGCCCTGGGAGTCATCGGCGTTTTCGGAGTATTCTTCACCATGATGATAAAAATGCTTCCGGCAGCCTTCATGTGGCCGTCAATAATCCTGACCGGAGCCAGCGCGGTGACTTTGGGCATCCTGGCCGGGGTGGCCGGACCCATCGAGATATTCGGGGCGGTGGGAAACATCCTGTCCTACGCCCGTCTTTTTGCCATCGGGCTCTCGGCGGCCTATCTGGCCTATGCCGCCAACCTGATCGGCCGGACCATCGGCGGCGTGACCGGTTTTCTGGTGGCGGCCCTGGTGGTGCACCCGCTGTTCTTCGCTTTGGGACTGATCAGCCCCATCATGCAGCCCTTCCGTCTTCAGGTGGTGGAGTTCCTGACCAAATTCAAATACCACGATTATCCAGGCAAACAATACAAACCATTAAAAACAACAGGAGGTAAGTAAATGCGGAAACTTTTGGTCATGCTACTGTTAACCCTGATCCTGGTGCCCCTGGCTTCAATTGCCCTGGCGCAGGACCACAGCGCCGCCCCGGCCCCGGCCACCGATGCCCAGCCGGCCGCCCCGGCCAACAACAACAGCGTGGTGATCTGGAAGGCCCTGGGAGCTGCACTGGCCATAGGCATCTCGGCCTTTGCCACCGCCTGGGCCCAGAGCCGGATCGGTTCGGCCGCGGCCGGAGCCATGGCTGAGAAGCCCGAGATCGGCGGCGTGATGATCGTGCTGGAGGCCCTGCCCGAGACCATCATCATCCTGGGATTCGTGATCGCCATCATGATAGTGGGGATGAAGTAATAAGTTCTGATATTTGTTTGACAGGCGCCGCCCTAAGCAGCGCCTGTCAAACAGCACCTTTTTAAAACCAGACAACCGGCCCTTAACTTCGCAAACAATGCAATTATTAACCAGGTCACTTAATTTGAAACATGGCACTCTAAGAAAAACGAATTTATTTTATAAGGAAGCCAGGAAAGCAGGAATCAATCCTGGTTCCCACAGTTTAGTATTCATGGCTTCCTAATAAAAAATGGTAATTATTTATTGATCTCATTAATAATTTTAATATATAAGCTTTATGGAATCCGAACTTTTAAAACTGATAGAGACCGAGGCCCAGGCCGAACAGCAGAGGATCCTGGATTCCGCCCGGCAGGGCGCCAGTGACATTCTGGACAAATCCCGGGCCCAGGCCGCCCAAATGAAGGAGGCCCAGCAGGCCCTGCTGACCGCCGAAGACAACAGCGCCCTGCTGAAGGCCCAAAGCGCCGCCCATCTGGAGGCTTCGGCCCTGGTGCTTTCGGCCAAGGACCGGATGATCAGCGGCATCTTTGCCGAAGCGGCCCGGCAGCTGAATTCGCTGAGCGGAGCCCCGTTGAAAAAAGCGCTCAGGAACCTGATGGCCGAGGCCTGTTCCCAGTTCGGGCCCGGGATGGTGGTGACCGTCAAGAAAGAGGACCTGGCGCTGGCCCAGCAGATAGCCAAGGAACTGAAGCTGGACGCCAGGCTGGAAGTCGACCCCTCGGTCAGGGACGGTGTGATCGTCTCCAGTCCCGACAAGACATCGGTGGTGCTGAACCGCTTCGCCGACCGGATGGCCCGGGCCAAGCCGGCTTTAACCTCGTCGTTAGCGCAAATATTGTGGGGTTGATATAATGCCTTCGGATTACGGTTACATAAACGCCAGGATCAGGGGACAGCACAGCCGTCTGATGAAACAGGGGGCCTATGAAGAACTGCTGGCTTTGCCGGGGTTCCTGCCCATGGAAAAATGGATGGAATCCAGCCCTTATTCCCGGCAGTGGCAGCTGGCCCGGGCCCGTTACCAGGGGCTGGAGGCTTTGGAGTGGTCGCTGGAGAAGAACTTCTGCCAGACCACCGAACTTCTCCTGAAGATCGCCGAAGGCCGGCCGCATCACCTGATCGCCATCATCTTAAGGCGCTGGGACCTTTCCAACCTGATAGCGGTGGCCCGGGGGATACACGGCGGCTGGAGCTCGGCCGAGATCCTGAAAAGCGTCCTGCCGGCCGGCAGCATCAGCGAAGTGAAACTGCAGGAACTGGCCAGCCAGCCCGATCTGGCCGGACTGGCCGACACTCTTTACACCTGGGGGGATGATTTTTACCAGCCCTTTAAGCAAGCGCTGGAGGAGTATCAAAAGGAAAAGGACCTGGCTCCGGTGGAACTGGAGTTGTACAAATACTATTATTCCCAGGTCTTTAAAAAACTGCCGCTCTGGGGCGGCGATTCAGACTCCCTGAAAGGACTTTTCCAAAGGGAGATCGACATTTTAAACGTCAAGGCGTTAAAAAGGCTTAAAGAAAAAAAAGATTTGAAGCCGGAGTCGATCCCGGAATATTTCATCCCCGGGGGTACTCTGCTGTCCAGGGAAACTTTCATCAGGTTTTTCGACCGGAAGGAGGGGCCCAAGGTGCTGGCCTCGCTTAAATGGTCGCCATATTACGGCTATCTGTCCGGCAAGGGCAGCGATCAGAGAACGGAAGAGAACCTGGAACAGGAGCATTTCAGGGAATTGTCAAAACTTTACCAGGGCAACCCGCTGGGGATAGACCTGGTGCTGGGCTTCCTTTGGCAGAAGTATTACGAGGTCATCAACCTGCGGCTGGTGGCCCGGGGCAAGTTCTACGGCATCAGCGGCGACCAGATCCGGGACCAGTTGCTGCTGTGGTAATCATCCATAAGAAGGA
>JAURWH010000169.1 GCA_030655055.1 bacterium | reverse complement strand
GGGTGCACTTTGACCTGAGCTACACTTCCTTCTTTGACCTGGGATACAAGGCCATGGCGGCCAACCTTTCCGACATCGCGGCCATGGGGGGAACCCCCCTGCTGGCGCTGGTCACCTTGGCGCTTCCTTTAAAAACCAACGTCAAGCAAATAGACCAACTATATGCCGGAATGCAAGCGCTGGCAAAAAAACACGGGGTCGTCATCGCCGGGGGCGACATCGTCAAAAGCCGGGAGCTTTCGATCACGCTGGCCCTGCTGGGTGAATGTGATCCCAAGAATACCGGACTGCGCTCCGGAGCCAGACCCGGTGATGCGGTGCTGGTGACGGGTGAGCTGGGGGGGAGCCAGGCGGGGCTGGAATTGCTGAAATCAACCCTTCGACTCCGCTCAGGGCAAGAAATCAAAAATAAAAAATCAGAACTAGTGCGGAAGCACTTGCGGCCGGAGCCCAGGGTGGCTGAGGCAATATTGCTGGCCTCCCGGTTCAAGCTGCACGGGATGATAGACATCTCCGATGGACTGGCCTCGGAACTGCACCACCTGTCCAAAGCTAGCAAAGTGGGCATCATCATAGACCAGGGGGCCCTGCCGGTGGCTGAGCAGGCGATGGTCATCGGGAAGATGCTGGGGCGCGACCCCCAAAGATACTGTCTTTACGGCGGGGAGGAGTATGAGCTGCTATTCACCCTGCCGCCCCGGGAAGCCATAAAAGCCAGAGCCCTGATCCAAAAACAGGGAACGGCCTGCACCATCATCGGCCAGGTGGTCAAAGGCGGTCAGGTCAGCATCATAGTCCAAAACGGCCAAAGAGAAAAATTAACAAACCAGGGTTATACACATTTTTAAAGCCTTAAAAAAGCGGGAGACAAAAATGACCTTAAAGCAGATCTTTGCCATGGCTAAAAAGAACAAGGTGGAATTTGTCGCGGTAAAATTCGTGGACCTGCTGGGGAAATGGCACCAGATAACGGTTCCCTCTCACGAGCTGAAGCCGGAGCTTTTTGAGCGCGGCCGGGGCATAGGCTTCGACGGCTCCAGCGTGGCCGGATTCACCCAGGTGAAGGCCGGGGACATGATAGTGATCCCCGCACCCGATACCGGATTCATGGACCCCTTTGCCAAGCTGCCCACCTTATCCTTCCTGGGCGAGGTGATAGACGTGGCCACCGGCGAGAAGTTCGACCGTAATCCCCGCTTTATCGCCGAGAAGGCCGAGCAGTACCTGGCCAAGACCGGCTACGCCCCCCAGAGCTTCTGGGGTCCGGAGTTCGAGTTCTACCTGTTCGACTCGGTCCGCTACCAGAACCAGGCCCAGCACAGCTTTTTTGAGGTTGATGCCAGGGAGGCCCACTGGAACAGCGGCAAGGAAGAGAACCCCAATTTGGGAAACAAGATCGCCCACAAGGGAGGCTACCATGCCGCCCCGCCCCATGACAGGTTCTTCGACTTCCGCTCCTCGCTCTGCAAAACCATGGAGCAGTGCGGGATCCCGGTGAAATACCACCACCACGAGGTGGGCGGGGCCGGGCAGATGGAGATCGAGGTGATGTTCGACACCCTGACCAAGATGGCCGACCGGGCCATGCTGGTCAAATACATCGTCCGCAACGCCTGCTTCCAGGCCGGGCTGGCCTGCACCTTCATGCCCAAGCCGCTGTTCGGCGAGCCCGGCAGCGGGATGCACGTCCACCAGTACCTGGCCAAGGACGGCAATTCCCTGTTCTACAAAAAGGGCGGGCTGGTGAACATGTCCGACCTGGCCCTGCATTATCTGGGCGGCCTGCTTAAGCACGCCCCGGCCCTGCTGGCCTTCACCAATCCCTCCACCAATTCCTACCGCCGGCTGGTGCCGGGCTACGAGGCCCCGGTCAGGTCGTCCTACTCGGTGGGCAACCGCACCGCGGCGGTCCGGATCCCCGGATACCTTACCGACCCCAAGACCATGCGCTACGAGTTCCGCCCGCCCGACGCCACCTGCAACCCCTACCTGGCCTTTGCCGCCATGCTGATGGCCGGGATCGACGGCATCAAGAACAAGATTGACCCGGGCCAGCCGTTGAACAAGGACCTGTTCAGCCTGTCCAAGGCCGACCTGGAGAAGATACCCACCCTGCCCACCTCGCTGCCCGAGGCGCTGGACGCCCTGCGCCGCGACCACCAGTTCCTGCTGCAGGGTGGCGTGTTCACCAAGGACCTGATTGACGTCTGGACCCAGCTGAAGAGCAGGGAATCAGAGGCGTTGGCCCTAAGGCCCCACCCCTATGAATACGAGCTTTACTACGACTGCTGACCCTAAAAACAAAAAAGACAAAAACCGGGAAAGGAGTCCAAATGAAAAAACTGAAGACAATGTCCGCAGTTATCGTCATACTGCTTGTGGCGGTGGCGAACCTGGCAGCCAGCCAGCGGGTGGTGGTGGCCGAGGATTTCACCGGGACCTGGTGCACTTGGTGCCCGAGTGCTGCCAGGGGGCTTGAACAATTACATGAAGAAACAGGAGATTCACTGCTAGTGCTGGCATATCATTCTGGGGACCCTTATGCTAGCACGGAGGTGAATAGCAGGATTGAATATTACGGTGATATGGTTCCGGGATTCCCGACGGTAATCTTCGGCGGGCTTGACAGTATTGTCGGGGGGACTACGACTACAATGTATGATTACTACCGCCCGATGTTTGACTCTCACAAAACAGTCCCCAGTCCTTTTGAGCTAACCATGATAATGGGAACCCACGACCTGGTAACCCGCACCGGAGTGGTAGTCGTAAAAATAAGGAACACGAATATAACCCCCGAGTCGGGAACCCTGCACTTCGCAGTCATGGAGCGGAATATTCCGGAAGTGTGGTTTGATATGACAGAGATCGACTATACGGTCCGGGACATGATCCCCGACGAGAACGGCCAGGTCTTCACCATCCCGGCCGGAGACAGCGCCATGTTCGTCCGCAACTTTACCATAGACCCCTCCTGGGTGCTGGGGAAATGCCAGTTCGCGGCTTTCGTCCAGAGGGCCGACAAGCAGATAATCCAGGGCTCGCATCTTTACGGGGCCTGCCTGGCCCAGCAGGGCTACACCCTGACCGAGAACGGGGACGGGGACGGCTACTACGAACCGGGTGAAACCCTTGACCTGTCGGTCAGGGTAAAGGACCTTTATGCCGCCGGCACCGGAGCCGAGGTGGAAGCGGTCACGGCAGACACCTTCATCACCCTAAGCAACACTCTCTTTAGCATCGGCAGCATGGCGCCGGGGGATTCCGCCAACAACAGTTCATCACCGTTTTTGATCGGGGTCAAAGCTTCGGCCAACATGCCGGAGGGGCACCTGGTGACCATCCACATCAACAAAAGGATATACAGCGGCCTTTACGGCGAAATCGTGACCGTCACCGACTCGGTTCAGTTCACAGTGGGGACTCCGGCGGTGATCTACACCGAAGATTTTGAAAGCGGGCTGGGCAACTGGCTGGCCGGTTACACCGCTTATACCACCGGCATCAACTGGGATACCACCACCGCGGAATACCACAGCTTCAATACCTGCATCACCAACGCCGAGGGCGGCGACTATGCCAACAAGCAGAACCGCTGGATCCGGATGCTGAATCCCCTGGACCTGACCGGCTATTCATCGGCGGTTCTTACCTGGTACGAAAAGTACGACGTGCTGGCCGGAGATTACTGCCGCCCCGAGGTGGCCACCGACAGCGCCGCCATCACCTGGAGCACATTAGTAACGGGCTACAACGGCTCGGTCGGATCCTGGCAGATGCGAACGGCCAACATCACCAATTACTGCGGCAAGAAATATTTCCGGCTCAGGTTCCGGTTGGTAACCGACACCATTAATGTGGCGGACGGCTGGTCGGTGGACGACATTGCCATCGACGGGTATCTGAAGACAGGGATAGAGGGCGAACCGCAAAGGATCGCCGGTCCAGTAGCCATCCAATTGTTCAATTCATACCCCAACCCCACCGCCCAAGCGACTGCCATCAGCTACCAGATATCCACTACCCAGACGGTAAAAATGAATATCTATGATATCACCGGCCGGCTGGTAAAAACCCTGGCAAATGAAAAGCAGTCTCCGGGAAAGTATCAGTTGACCTGGGATGGCACCGACAACCAGGGGAAAAGGGCCGCTGCCGGAGTTTACTTTTACAGCCTGCAGACCGCTGAAGGAAGACTATCCAAAAAACTGATTTTGGTAAAATGAGAACCTTTAAAACGATCATATTTTCCCTCGGACTGTTATTCTTTCTGGGCTTTTCCAGCACTGTCGACGCCCTAAACTTTAAGCTTAAAACACCCGGCGGGCAAAAAGTGGTGCTGGAAAAGCTGCTGGAGCAGGGCCCGCTGGTGATCTCCTTCTGGGCCACCTGGTGTCATCCCTGCCAGGAGGAGCTGCAGCACCTGCAGAAATACTATCAGGTCTATGCCGACAGCGGGATCGGATTTCTGGCGGTCAGCATCGATGAAGCCAGGAACCGGCAGAAGGTCAGCTCGCTGCTGGCCGGGAAAAAGATCACCCTGCCGGTGGCCCTGGATCCCGAGCAGGAGGCCATGAAGGCTTTTGGCCTGACCGATGTTCCCGGACTGTTCCTATTGGACCGGCAGGGCAACATCATTTACCGGCATTTGGGGTACAAGCCGGGGGACGAGAAATTGTTGGAAGAGGAGATCATGAAGATCATCCGGCGCCCGGCCCCAGGCGACACCCTGGCCGCACCTGAATCAAAGTGATAGAATGACGAAGAAGCACATAATAACTTTAGTTCTGCTGGCGGCCCTAGCCGGATGCGGAAAGAAACTGCCGACCCCGTCCGAAAAGGCCGGTGAGCAGACCGGAGTTCCCCGGCGAGTTCTGCTGGAGCTCTTTACCGCCACCTGGTGCACCTATTGCCCCATCGCCGACAGCGCGGCGGAGGCCTTGGCTACGGATGCTGGGACTGATGCAACTTTAATAGAGTACCATTTCCCTGATCCGGGGGATACGGATCCATTTGCTTTTGATCAAGTTGGTCTGAGGGCTGGTTTTTATGGCATTGATGCCCCACCAGTAATGGTTTTCGACGGTATAACTATATTTGGGGGAGCAACTGAATTCCAGGGCACTTATCAGGATTATAAAACAGCGTTCAATAACCGCCTGCTTTTAAAAAGCCCCATCACCATCAGCCTGACCGGCCAAACCCAGAACGGGGTCGTCAACTATCACCTGGAGATAACGCCCCAGCAAAGCATAACCCAGACCGACCTGAGGCTTTTGCTGGTGGTGATGGAGGATCCTATTTCCTATATTGCTCCAAATGGTGTAAGTCTCCACCGGTACGTGGCCCGGCAGATAATCCCAGACAATCAGGGAACCGCTATTTCCCTGAATTACGGAAACACTTTTACCAGGGACGGGTCCATTACCCCGGATCCATCGTGGAACCTGAACCGCCTGCATCTGGCGGCCTTTGTCCAAAGCTATGACACCAAAGAGGTGCTGCAGTCGGCCAGTCTCAGCCTGGCCGCGGCGGCCTACAATATTACAGTAACCGCCTCCGATACCATGGCCGACGTGAAAAAGGACAGCCTGGCACTTTTCCCTCTCGTCATCCGCAATACCGGCAGCGCCGGGGATACATTGATCCTGGAGATTTCCGACAGCTCCTCTTCGGCCACCATTGCCGGATCGCTCTGGAACACTTCCTCCGGAATCATTTCCGGGTTTCCTGCCCAGACCGGTTTCCTGGCCCCAGGTGATTCCCTGGCCAGCTATGTCCTCCGCTTAAGCGATTCCACCATCGGGAATAAAACAGCCACTCTGGTGGCGTATCCCAAGCACAACCCGTCCCAAAAGCAGTACCTTAATTTCCATCTTAATGTGGCCCTGTCCATAGTATATGATTTTACCCTGACCGCGCCGGAGACCCTGCAAACCGTTGCCGTTGACAGCCAGGCCGAGTTCCGTTTCACACTGAAGAACACCGGTACCGTCGGCGACTCCCTGATCCTTGACGTTCCGGACAGCCTGCTTCATCCCAATGTTACCCTGAAATCACTTTGCAACCTGACGGGGCTCTGTTATCCCATTCCCTATACCACCAGAATGATCGCCGCCGGAGACTCGCTGGCCACCCTGGTGGTCCATCTGGGCAGCAATACCGACGGCCCGATCTACGGCACCCTGATCGCCACCTCCAAGGCCGATCCGACATTACAGCGCTTGATAAAGTTCTATGCGGATGTGACCTTGAAATGAAGAAGATACTTGCCGCGACATTACTTCTGGCAGCCTTTAAGGCCGCTCCGGGGATCGAGTTCACCGGCACCGAAAGGGCCTATCTTTGGGATGCCCAGCCCGGCCAGGCCCTTAGCTATAAGAACATCCTTGACCTGCGCCTGGCCGGAAGCCTGAAAAGCGGCTGGGAGCTGGAAACCGGGGCCCGGCTGCTGCTTGACCAGGAATCCTGGCAGGACACGGTGCTCTACGGCGGACTTTCCCGGAAATTCCTGTCGGTCAAAAATGAAAACATGAACCTTACCGCCGGCAATTTTTACAGCACTTTAGGGCGGGGGCTTTCCTTAAGCTGCGTGGCCGATGAGAAAGTGAAGATCGACCGGGATGTTGAAGGCCTTCAGGTCAGATCATCCTGGGGGGACTGGCTGGAGGCCAAAGCCCTGGCCGGAAGGATCCGGGAGAACCTCAACTGGATTGACAGCGCCAGGAGCTATGCCGGAACCGAGATCAAACTGATGCCGCTGAATTCCCTGGCCCTGGGGGGCATCTACCTCCGGGCCAACGCCGGGGAAAAGACCAGCGACCCCTCCTTTGGCAAGGCGGCGGAAGAATACTACGGCGGGCATCTGTCCTGGGCCTGGGCCCCGGCCGACCTGTATGCCGAGTATCTGGCCCGCCGCACTTACGGCACCTACGATGCCACCTGGGGCTGGATCGGGATCGAGGATGTGAACGGACACGCCCTGTATGCCGCGGGTTCACTCAACCTTTCCGGCCTGTCCCTGGCTCTGGACCTTAAAAACTACCGGGATTTTGACAACCAGCTAAATGCCCCGCCGGCCTGCAACCGCGAAGGCCGCCTGCTGAACGCCGGCTATGACGAACAGGGCGGGCAATTGGACATCACCGCCACACCCTGGGAAGGGCTGGAGCTGGCGGCCAATTATTCCCAGGCCAGGTCCCCCCGCCTCAGCCAGAAATGGCGGGACGCATATTTTGAGGGCCGGTGGAAAGCCGGGGAAGACCTTGACCTGTCCCTGGAACTGGCGGACCGGCGCGAGGATAATCTTCAGCCCGACCTCAAACAAAAATATTATCAGGGAGGAAAGGCCGGAGGCGCCTGGCGTTATGACGGCCGCCGTTCTTTAACCCTTAAGGCCGGGGCCGATCTCTATGACAATTATTATTTTTCCAGCGGACTGAAATACACCGAGTATTCCCTGGACCTGAGCTGGAATGCCGGACAGGATATTCAGATCTACGGGTCCGGAAGCCTGGCCAGCCAAAAGGTCCCCGAGTATCAGGACCAGGACCGGTGGGGGGAAGCCGGGGCCTCCTATCAATGGGATCAGGGCCGGCAAAAGCTGACGGCTTCGACCGGACAGAGCAAGGGGGGGCTGGTCTGCTCCGGCGGCTTTTGCCGCTATGAACCCTCTTTTCGTGGAATGAAAGCCTCCTATCAGTTGAGTTTTTAGGACACTTGCCTAACCACAAAAAGCACAGAGGACACAAAAATCGAACTTGAGAAATAGTCTGTGATTTATGTGCTTTCTGTGGCTAAAAATGTTAAGTATGATAATTATAACGAGAATAATTCAGGTTTAGTTTTCACAGTCTACTTCAATATAACAACAGGAGCTTGATGGACAATCTTTATGCCGTGGTCCTGGCCGGGGGCCGGGGGGAACGGTTCTGGCCCAAAAGCCGCAGCAACATGCCCAAGCAGCTGCTGACCCTGACCGGTCAAAGCTCGATGCTGGGCGAGACCCTGAAACGGGTGGGGTCATTGGCCCCGGTGGAGAGGCAGTGGGTGGTCACCGGTGAGGACCTGGTGAAATCCATAGAAAAGATCGGCATCGTCGGACCCCGGCTGATCGGGGAGCCGTCCGGCAAGAACACCGCCCCGGCCATTGCCGTGGCCGCCGCCGAGATCGCCCGGGAAGATCCCGAGGCGGTGATGATGGTGCTGCCCTCCGACCATTTCATCAATGACGTGCCCAGGTTCCAGCAGGCCCTGGAGCAGGGGGCGGTCCTGGCCCGGCGGGGTTATCTGGTGACCATCGGGATCGCGCCGAACCGGCCCGAGACCGGCTACGGCTACATCGAGCGGGGCGAAATGCTTCCCGACTGCAGCATTCCCTGCTTCGTGGTCAAAAGTTTCCGGGAAAAACCGGACGCCATCACGGCCAACAAATTCGTCAAAAGCGGTTACTTTTACTGGAACGGCGGGATCTTCGTCTGGAAGGCCAAGACCATTCTGGAGCAGATTGAAAAGCATCTGCCGGAACTGCATAAAAAACTGAACGCCTGGCAGAAGCTGGGGGGCTTGAGCGCCGGGCAGGAGAAGTTCGCTGATTTTTACCGGGAGGTGGAAAAGATATCCATCGACTACGGAGTGATGGAGAAGGCGGAGAAGGTGGCGGTGATCAAGGGCGACTTCGGCTGGGACGACCTTGGCTCATGGGAGGCGGTGGAGCGCTTCCATCCCCGGGACCAGCACCAGAATGTGCTGGTGGGGAACTGCCTGGCCATAGATTCCCAGAACAACCTGGTCTACAGCGACGACGGGATGGTGGCGGCGCTGGGGCTCAAGGATATCATCATAGTCCAGTCCCAGGGCGCGGTGCTGGTCTGCCACCGGTCCAAAGTGCAGGAGGTCCGAAAGGTGCTGGAGGAATTGAAGAAAATGCCCGACGGGGATAAATATATTTAACCGACCATTGTCTCATAAACAAGGCAGTAACTACAGATCCCTTCAGGCCCGGGTGCACGAGGGGATCTGATCCAGGGAAAAATACCCGGCATCCTCATTCACATATTTGCATTTTAGCACAGGAGGTTCCAGTTAGATGAAGCACAAGATCCTTTTGGCTGCGGCCCTGCCCCTGCTTTTCGCGGGATGTTTCGGCAACAAGCAGGAAGTTCAAAAGCCCCTGGCCGAGCCGGTGGCCGAGGCCCCGGCCAAAACGCCGTTCCCGGAACAGCCGGCCGCCCAGGCCCCGGCGCCCCAGTCTGAAGCCCCGGTTCCGCAGGATAACTCCGGGATGACAATACCTTCCGGCAGCAAGGGCCCGGTGAACCAGGTATACGGATGGCGGGTCCAGTTGTTCGTCTCCGGCTCCATCGAGAACGCCCGCCGGGTGGCCGAGGAAGCCCGCTGGAAGTTCAAGGACCAGCAGATCTACATCGCCGAAGCCCTGCCCTATTACAAGGTGCAGGCCGGAAACTGCCTGACCCGCCAGGATGCCGACAATCTTAAGGTCCGGGCCAAGGCCTTGGGCTACCAGGGATCGTTCGTAGTGGAGATGGACCTGACCCGCTGATATCCGGCAACCCCAATAATAAGTTATAAGGAACCTATGAAACCAAGAGATTATTCATGTCCTTCCTGGTTTCCTTATAGTATCCGGTTTATACAAATCAGGAATCTAAAGTTTCTGCTGCCGGCCTTTTTGATGATGGCCGGCCAGGGCTTTTCACAGATGATCCTGCACAAGGCCGCCGATCCCATGGGACAGGATGTCTCCGGCGACCGGCAGGTGGTGGTGGCCGGGAGGGCGGCCGACCAGCCTTTGGTGGTCCAGGTCACCAATGCCAAAGGGGAACCGCTGTCCGGGGTCAAAGTTCTGTTCGATGTGGCCGGGGGCCAGGCGGCCCGGCTGGACAGCGCCCAGGCCATTACCGATGTCCAGGGATATGCCCGGTGCCGGGCGACCTCCAATACCGGACCCCAGCCGGTCTACATCAACGCCTGGCTGGCCGCCGGTCCGGAGCAGAGGGTGACCTTTACTTTGCACTCTTTTCTGCCCCACTGGTGGCTGTTTGCCCTGCTTGGTTCTTTGGGTGGAGTGGCCCTGTTCCTGTTCGGCCTGCGCTTCAGTTCCCGGGGCCTGCAGAAGGCGGCCGGGGTCAAATTAAAGCAGATGCTGTGGAGCCTGACCGATAACAGCCTGATGGGGATGGGGGTGGGGGCCCTGGTGACGGTGATCATCCAGTCGTCCACCGCCACCACCGTGATGCTGGTCTCGCTGACCAACGCCGGGCTGATCGGCCTGCGCCAGGTGCTGGGGGTGATCCTGGGGGCCGACATCGGCACCACCGTCACCGTCCAACTGATAGCCTTCAAGCTTTCGGACTATTCCCTGATCCTGGTGGCGTTGGGGTTTTTGCTGATGACCATCGCCGGCAAAAAGGCCTGGCGCTATTACCCCCAGATAATGTTCGGGGCCGGGCTGATATTCTTCGGGCTGAAGCTGACCTCCGAGGCCATCGCCCCGCTGAAAGTTTTGCCCTGGTTCACCCAGATGTTCCTGCACCTGGACGGAAACCCGCTGCTGGGGGTGCTGATAGGCACGGCCTTCACCCTGCTGGTCCACTCCAGCGCCGCCACCATCGGAATACTCTTGACCCTGGCCTTTCAGGGCCTGATCCCGCTTCCGGCCGCCATCCCGGTGATCATCGGGGCCAACATCGGCACCTGCGGCAGCGCCCTGGTCGCCGCCTGGGGCCAGACCAAGGAGGCGGTGCTGGTGGCCTGGGGCCACACCATCTTCAAGGTGGGGGCCGGGCTGCTGGCCCTGATCCTGATAAACCCCTTCACCGCCCTGGTGGTCCGGATGGGGGGGGAGACGGCCCGGCAGATCGCCAACGCCCACACCCTGTTCAACCTGGCGGCGGCTTTGATCTTTCTGCCCTTCCTGGTTCCTTACGAAAAACTTCTGCGGCGGATCGTCCCCGATCAGCTGGACCGCCAAAAAGCCTTCGGGCCGAAGTACCTGGATGAAAGGGTGCTGGAAACCCCGTCCCTGGCCATCGGACAGGTCTCCCAGGAGATATTACGAATGGCCGACATAGTCAAGGGAATGCTGGGCCGTTCCATGGAAGCCCTGGAGAAGAACGACAGCCTGCTGCAGCAGCAGCTGGTTGACGAAGACGACAAGGTGGACCTGCTGGAGGAGGCCATCACGCCTTATGTGGCCAAGATCGCCCAGCAGGAGCTTTCGGGAGACCAGTCGAATAGGGGGATCAAACTCTTATATGTGGTCAACGACCTGGAACACATCGGGGATGTGATCAGCAAGAACATCTGGGTCCATGTCCGGTAAAAGATCGACGGTCAGCTGGCCTTTTCCCAAGAGGTCCTGTACGACCTGCGGGAGATCCACCGCCAGCCCATGGCAACCCTGGACCTGGC
>JAURWH010000168.1 GCA_030655055.1 bacterium | reverse complement strand
AGGCCGTGGTCTACAACGACCGGGTGGAGGTCATCCGCAGTTACAAGAACACCTACCAGCCCGGCGAGTACCAGGTGAAACTGCTGGACCTGCCCTCGGCGCTGGACGACAACTCGGTGCGGGCCTCGGGGCAGGGCACGGCCGGGGTTAAGATCAATGCGGTGAAGATTGAATCCGTATTCTTAGACACCACCACCAACATTAAATACAAGGTGCTGGAGGATTCGGTGGACCAGCTTAAGGAGCAGGTCAAGGTCTACGACGACAGGTATTCCTTATTGCAGAAAGAAGCCGATTACCTGGAAAAGATCAAGAACGCCAGCACTGCGGTCAGCGCCGGGAGGGACTCCGAGAAACCCAAGGCCCCCAGCGTGGCCGAGTGGATGAACCTTTACACTTTCTACGATTCCCGCTACGAAGCCATCAACAAGGAGATGCGGGGGATAGAAAAAAATAAAAAATCGTTGCAGGCAAAACTTGACGCTTTGCAAAAGAGGCTGAACAAGATCGCCGGCACCGCCAACCTGACCAAGAAGAATGTCACCATCAACTTCCGGGTGCTGGAGGCCGGCACGCTGAACCTTAACCTGAGCTACATGATGCTGGGCGCATCCTGGCATCCCCAGTACGACATCCGGGTATCGCCGGACGATAAAAAGGTGGAATTCACTTATTATGGTGTGATCTATCAGAACACCGGCGAGGATTGGAAGGACGTCAAGGTGACGCTGTCCACCGCCCAGCCCTCGGTCTCGGGCTCCATGCCGGCGCTTTCGCCCTGGTATGTGGATGTTTACCAGCAGTATTACCAGAAGGGCGTGGCGGCCAAGAAGGCCAAACAGAATGCAAGTTACGGGGCGCAGATGGCTCCGGCTCCGGCAATGGAACAGGAATCATACATCCAGGTCAGAGCCGATGTTACATCCACTACCAAGACAGTTTCATCAATGGAACTCTCTACTTCGGAAGTAGATTTCTCCGGCACCTCCTACGTCTTCGTGACCCCCGGCGACAACAACATCCCCTCGGACGGCGAGCCCCACAAGATCCCGATAGCCTTCGAGACCCTGGAGGCCGAGTTCGAGTACTCGGCCGTCCCGCGTATCAAACAATACGCCTACCTCAAGGGCAAGGTCAAGAATACCACCGAATACCCCTTCATCGCCGGGGACATCAACGTCTTTTTCGGCAACAACTTTGTGGGCACTTCGTCCATCAACTCCATCATCCCGTCGGAGAAGTTCGACGTTTCGCTGGGGATAGACGAAGGCCTGAAGATAACCCGGCAGAAGGTGAAGGACCTGACCGAGGGCACCAAGAAGATCAAGCGGACCTACGGCTACAAGATCACGGTGAAGAATCTGAAGAAGGACAAGAACATCATCACAGTCAACGAGCAGTACCCGGTCTCCAAGAACGACAAGATCAAGGTGAAGCTGGTGTCGCCCAAGTTCGATTCCCCCGAGGCCGAGTTCGGGGTCAAGGAAAAGGCCAACGGGATGATTGAGTGGAAGTTCCAGATAGAGCCTCAGGGCAAGCAGGAGCTGGAACTGGAGTACATCATAGAATATTCCTCGGACACCAGCATCCAGGGGCTATAGTTACAGCGAATTAATATTAACCGCTAAGCCGCTAAGAACGTAAAGAAAATAAATACCTTAGTGCCTTCGCGTCTTTGCGGTTCAGAAAGAATAAGAAAACACTTAGAAATGAAGAACAACAGAACAATCGTAACTCTCGGCAAAAGAACTATCAAGGCCGAGGCCCTGGCCCTGAGCGAGATGGCCGGACGGATGGGCCCCGAGTTCCCCCAGGCGGTGGAACTTCTGCTGGCGGCCAAGGGCAAGGTCATCATCACCGGAGTGGGCAAGTCGGGCCTGATCGGCCAGAAGATAGCGGCCACCCTGACTTCTACCGGCACCCCGGCCTTTTTTCTGCATCCCACCGACGCCCTGCACGGCGACCTGGGCCTGGTTTCCAAGGGGGACGTGGCAGTGATCATCAGCAAGAGCGGCGGCACCGACGAGCTGTGTGAACTGCTGACCGTGTTGAAAAGGGTGGGGATCAAGATCATCGCGCTTTTGGGCAAGACCGACTCGGCCCTGGCCGCCCAGTCCGATGTAGTGCTGGACGTGGCGGTGAAAGAGGAGGCCTGCCCCCACGACCTGGTGCCTACCAGCAGTACCACCGCCGCCCTGGCCATGGGCGATGCCCTGGCCGTGGCCCTTTTGGACCAAAGGAACTTCACGCCTGAGGACTTTGCCTGCTTCCATCCCGGCGGGGGGCTGGGCAAGAAACTTCTGCTCCGGGTCTCCGACCTGATGCAGAGCGGCAAGGATGTGCCCGTGGTCAAGCAAAGCGCCAGCATGAAGGATGTGATCCTGGAGATGACC
>JAURWH010000167.1 GCA_030655055.1 bacterium | reverse complement strand
CCAGGATGGACGGTACTGTTGCACCAGACAGAAGCTGTTATTTTGAATGGCTACGATACTGGCTGCATCGTTCGCCTCCACTATCCCATAACGGCCTACAGAGCCGTCGGGTCGAAGCACTGTGTCCTCCCTGACGGCGATCCAGGGATTCTGGTATATCTTGCGGCGCTTTATGGTCTGCCAATTTTTCATCATCATCCTAATTTGGATATACCACAACTATAAGGAAACCATGAAGGACAGGAAAATTTCCTGGTTTCATGGATTCCTAATAATAACATCTTTGCGGAAAGCATTTTAGTCCTTGGCCGCTTCCTTCTTTCCCTCGGCCTTCAGGTCCAGGTTGAAATCCTTCCAGCCGGCCAGCTGGCTGCCTTTCATATACAGGTTTATCACCAGATACTTGTCGTTCAAATTGTCAAAATAGAGATGGGCGGTCTTCTGGACGTAGTTGACAGTTTCCTGCATCATGTTCTTCAGGTCGGCCTCGGGGTAGCTGAATTTCCCGGCGCCAAGGTAGCTGGCCCGTTCCTTTTCCTGCAGGTCAATGTAGGCGTTGATCACCAGCGAATCCGGCCAGGCAAAGCATTGCAGGGAATTGCAGATCAGCCTGGAACTGATGCCCTGGGCCCGGCTGTTGTAGGCGGTCAACTTCAGGGCTATGTAGTCGGCCTTGGTGAACGAAGCCTGCTGGCCGGATTCCTCGGGCAGGTATTTGTATATCCCGGCCGGGGCCGGCTCTTCCTGTGGTGCTTCGGCCTTGACCGGGGGCTTGGTTTCCTTTTTGGCGGCCAGGGCCGGGCCAGCGGCCAGGACCGTGAGCAATAGGATGAAAATGGTTTTTTTGAACATTTTATACTCCTGATTGATTTCTAAGACTGAGATTAAGATTAATTGCTTACGGCAATATAATAACCTCTCCACTACAGGCTGGGCACCGACCTAACCCCTACCCCTTCCCCGCAGGGGAAGGGAGTGTTGCCTCCCCCTCCTTGCGGGAGGGGGAACGAGGGGGCGGTCGGTTCCCGGCAGCTATGCTGCCGGCATCACTCTATCTCTTCCAGCAGTTTCTTCAGCAGGCCGGCGTCGTGTTTGATCCGCTCCCCCGCCCGCTCGCCGATCTTTTCCCGCAGGGCCATGATCTGGGGCGGGTATTTCTTGAGGTTGACGTTGGACCTGCCCACCATCTCCTCGTCAAAGATCAGCCGGCTGACGGTCTCGTAGATGGTCTGGACCTCGGTCCGCTTCTTGTCCCTGAGTTTTTTCAGCTCCCGCTGGGCGATCTCCTTCTGGAACTTGTCCCGGGCCAGCGATTCCTTCTTGCGCCACTCCATTTCGTCGGGCACATATTTGGAGGCCAGGGGGGTCACTATCAGCCTTTTGACCGCCTGCATCTCCTCGTCCACCGTGGACTGCTGTTCCAGGATGGAATCCTCGGCCCCGCATTCGGCTTCGACCTGCTCCTGCTCAAAATCCCGGTGATGGGCGATGTGCATCTGTGATTCCTGCAGGTCGCCGATCACCTGGTCTATGGACTGGATCTCCAGCAGCTGGCCGGATTTAAGCTCGTGCAGCCAGAACTGGACGGTCTGAATGGAGGAGTTCCTGACCGCCTCCAGATATATCTGAACGTGGAGCGGATTCTTGCTTAATATGCCCAGAACTTCCTCGTCGCTGGGGATCTCACCCTGAGCCTTGCCCTTGTAGACGCTGGAGGTGATCTCAAAGCCCTGCCCCAGGCAGACGTAATCCTTGGTGTCGTTAAAGAACAGGCGGCCGATGAAATACTTCACTTCGTCGCCCGGCTGGAAGCGCAGCAGAACATGGCTGCCTTCGCACAAGCCCTGCTCCCCCTCCTTTAGTTTGAGGACCTCGGCCAGGTCGAACAGCCTGGGGTTGCCCTGCTGGTCGGAAAGTTTGGGCAGCCGCCGGGAGTATTCCTGCTGCTGTTCCAGCGACAGGTCCTCCAGGTCGGCGGCCGGGCGCACCAGCATGGCCCGCTTGTTGACGTCGCCGTATTCCTGCTTCAGGTTCTCCATCTCATCGGAATGCTGGGAGATGGTGATGGTGTCGGAAAGCTGCTGGGCCAGCTGTTCCAGTGTCCTTTCCAGGTCTGCCTTTTCAGCCTCAACCGACTTGACCGCCTCATCCACCATCTCCAGAGCCTCGCTGCGGGCCCGGGTCACCAGCTGTTCCTTCTCATTGTCCGACATGGTCTGCAGCCGGAATTGGTTGGCCATGGTGGCGAACTGGATGGATTTCCCCTTTTCGTTCTCGTACAGGGTTTTTAGCCTTGTGATGGCCGCCATGTGCTCCCGCCGCTCCACCTCCAATTGTTTCAGCCGGTCGGCGTAGACCTGGTTGGCCACGGTGATGGCCCGCTGTTTGTCCCCGGAAAAGGCGTTGGGGGCGTAGTAGACCAGAATGTCCGTCTTGTACTGGCCCATCACCTCTATCTTGGTGCCAAAGGCCTCCTTGAGTACCTCGGAGATGTCCACCATCAGGGCTTCCTTGGCGCTCATGATCATCTGGGGACTGCCTCCGAACATCCGGAACACGGTCTTCTGCTTGTCCCGGATATCCTCGATGGTCATGATGGTGGACGGCTCCATCACCCGACCGTCGGGCATGATCACCATGATCTGCTTGCCGGAGGGCTCTATCACCTTGCCGTCGGGCATCAGCACCATGATCTTTTTGGGGGGAGTATTTTTATTTTCGGGAGGCATTTTTTGACAGGATTAATTATTTTTGCCACAGAGCGATGCACTGAGTTTACCGAAGTGACACTAAGACACCAAAGGGGCTAAAATTGGGGGAAATGCAGGATATCAATTTACCATAAATAGGAATTTTGGTCAATATGTAAATAAAAATAAAGGGGAACACTGTTTTAAGCGTTCCCCTTTATGAAACAACTACTGTTTTATTTTATCACCACCATCTTCTTAGTTTCCATGAAGTCTCCCGTCTGTAGCCGGTAGATGTAAACCCCGGAAGATACTTTAAGGCCGCACCCGTCCTTGCCATCCCATTCCACTTGGTAGGCTCCGGCCGGTTTAGTTTCATTAACCAAAGTATTTACCAACTGGCCCAAGGCATTGTAGACCTTAAACGTTACCTGGCCCTGGTTTTTGATCTGGTAATTGAAACTTGTTTTATGGCTGAAGGGATTTGGAAAGTTCTGGTAAAGCTTGTTAATGTAATTGGGTGTTATGCTGGTTATTTCTTCCGATTGCGCTCCGCCATGTCCCTGTCCTGTCGGATTTTCGTAAATGAGTATCTTGCCGCAAACTGCAATCGGGCCTTTTGTTTTTTCTATGGTTAATGTGATCTGCCCGTCTTTATAGCTTGCTTCGGGCAAAGGCTTGTCCAAAATCGCTTCTTCGCCGGAGGCTACCTTTATCTCACCAAGAGGTTGCTTGTTGACAATTGGCTTTAGTTTTATTTCCTTCCCGGTTTCGTGATAAAAACT
>JAURWH010000166.1 GCA_030655055.1 bacterium | reverse complement strand
GGCATGATGCGCGACATTTTATTTTTGCTTTATGCCTATGGTTTTCCCGCCTTGCCGTTCCTGGCGTATTTCCCGGTCCGGCTTTCCACCTTTCATCCGGGAATTTTCTTTGGGCTGGGTCTGATATTGTACATTCAGGATGCGCCCCAAAAATGGCTATGGCTGTTTTTCGTTGTTTTAAGCCTGGCAGTAAGCCTTTTAACCCCCACCCGCACGGTCTGGCTGGCTTTGGGGTTCATGGTGGGACTGCTGCTGATATTTTATTCCCAGCACCGCCGCAAGGCCGTGATCCTGATCGTAGTGATGCTGGCGGTGATGGGTTTGGTGATGGTCCAGGGCACCAGTTCCGGCAGTTACCGGGAAGACCAGGCCGCCCGCATCCAGTTAATGCTGGGCTATCAAAGAGACGCTTCGGTGCAGAGCCGGTTGGATGAGTTTAGACAGTCCGGGGAACTGTTTTTTTCTTCGCCATTCATCGGGGTGGGTTTTGGCTACCAGTACCATTTTTGGGAACACTGGGTAAAAGCCTTGCAAGGCTCGGGCTATTCGGATACCAATTTTACCCACAACGACATAATGAATTTTGCCGCCAAGGGCGGATTGGCCGGGTTGATATTGCTGACTTTAGCTATTACAGGGTTGATCAGGGCCCTGCAAAAAAAGAGGGTGGATGACCCGGATCCGTTAAGCCGCACCTGGGCCGCCTTTGGGATAATAACCGTCATCCAGTCGTTATTTGTGGGACTCTCCACCCCGGTGTACCAGACCAGGGAGGCGATTTTCCTTTTGGCGGTCATCATAGCCTTGAGCCTGAGTTATTCAAACGAAGAGAAGGAAGTAGATTCGGTATGATGTCCTTTCTGCAGTATCGGTTGGCCTATAAGGCCTTTGATCTGCTGACCTTCCCCAGGCTTTTGCCGGGGACCTTTTCCGTTCTGCAGGAGTCGCTGTTCCGCCGGAAAAGCAGAGCCAAGATAACCATCCTGACCTTTACGGTGTTTCCCCAATTGGCCCGTATCTGGCATCATGTGATGCTGCCGGTGTTTGCCGAACTTAAAAAAGCCGGTTACGACAATGAAGTGATTATGGTGGATTGCTGCGGCGACCTTAAGTCCGGGGATTTTCCCGGCGTGCGGATTGTGAGATTCATCAATTTCAGGCATTACCACAAACTGGATTATTTCGTCAGGCATTTTACGAGCTCAGGACTCGTCTGGCTTAGTGACGACGATTGTTTTGTGTTCGCCTCCCGACCGATAGCGGCCGCCTGTGAACTATTTGAAAAAGATCCAAAATTGGCGGCCTATAGCCTGCATCCCCGCCCGGAATGGAAGTTCAATATCGCCGGGGTTGCCCATAGGCCCATGGGTTCGTATTCCGTGCTGGTGAGGCCAGGACTCATTAAAAAAATGGGTTTGACTTTCACTCCGTCCCCGGCACATAATCCCCATAACGGACGGGGGTATGATACCTGCGACAATATGAACGAATCGTTTCTTACTAACGGGTATGCCGTTGGTGAGATCGGGGAAAAAGACAAGGATGAGATGGTGTCCTGTCTTCGGGCCGGCAGTTCCTGGAAGCCAGCCGCCAGCTGCCTTAGCAAGCCGGCGTTGAAGGGTTTTTTCCAAAACCCGGCCAACCACAACATAACGCTGAGATACACCATAGGCTCCTTTTACACCGCAGCCCATGTGTCTGAAATATGCAACGAATTATTCAGGGGTGAGAGCTGGTCTCCCGTCTTTACCCGGGAAGAGTTGCTGGGATTTACGAAAAAGATAAATGATCCTGCTTTGCGGGATTATATTAACGAAGAATATCGCTGGGCCGATGAGGCGGTGCTTAACTTTTGGCGGTTATATAAGGAAAAACATGACGCCATCACCTGAACTATCAGTGATCATCGTCAGCTATAACGTCCGGCAGCTGCTTACGGAATGCATCGCTTCCGTGATCAACTCCTGCCGGGATATTGAACACGAGATAATTGTGGTTGACAATGCCTCCGCCGACGGCAGCGCGGAAGCCGTAAAAAATCAATTCCCCAAAGTGAAGATCATTGCCAATCCAAAAAACAGCGGATTTTCCGCGGCCAACAACCAGGGTTACAAAATATCCCGGGGCCGGTATATCTTACTGCTTAATCCGGATACCATGGTCAACCCCGGAGCGGTAAAAACGGTTTTGGAATTTCTTAAGGCCTCGCCCAAAGCCGGATTGGCCGGGTGCCGTCTGCTTACCGGGTCCGGCCGTCTTCAGCCGTCCATCATCAATTACCCCTCCATAACGGAAAATATTTTGACCGCCTTTTACCTGGACCGGTTCTTTTACCGGAACCGCTGGGAAAAAACCTATTACCGGGAAGGGCCGCTGGCCATTGACATTCCGGCCGGGGCCTTCATGATGGTCTCCCGGCAGGTTTTGGGCCAGGGGCCGCTGTTTGACGAAGGCTATTTCATGTATTCCGAGGAGGCCGGTCTGTCCTGGCGCCTTAAGGCAAAAGGCTTTCAAAACTATTATGTCCCCGGAGTTGAGATCATTCACCTGGGGGAGCAAAGCACCTCGCCCAGGGAAGTGGAAATGTACCGGATGCTTCAGGCCAGCAAGCTAAAATTTTATTACGGACATTACAGCCCGGCCCAGGCATTTTTTCTGTCCTTATCTTTGTGGCTGGTTCTGGTCTCGCGGCTTTTAACCTCAGTTCCCTTGCTGCCGTTCAAGGGTTATGGCCGTTTGAGGTTGTTCTGGCTGACCGCAATTCATTTCCCGCCATTATGGCGCCGGGCCGCGGTTAAAACATGAAGATATTATACGTCGCCAAACTATACCCCTACCCGCCGGAGGATGGCAGTCTGGTCCGGGTATACAACATCCTCCACCAGTTAAGCGCCCGCCACCAGATAACCCTGGCGGCCCAGGTGCCGGAAGGAGCAAAACCTCTGCCTTTGCCGGTGAAGGTGGTCAGCGTCAAGCCCCGCAGCGAAGGCCGGCTTAAGTATTTACAGGTATTCAACCTCTTCCGCCTGATCCCCTATCACCAGCAGCGCTACCTGACCAAAGCCCTGATAAAAACGGTTAAGGACCTGTGCCGGCAAACGGAATACGACCAGGTGATAGTGGATTCCCTTTACCTGGCTTCGCTGGTCCGCTATCTGCCGGGCCGCAAGATAGTCGTCAACGAGCAGAATTACGAACCGCAGGTGATGAAGGACCACTACCGGTCGGCCAGGAACCCGGTCAAGGCGGCTTACTTTTACTGGCAGTACCTTAAGGTGGACCGGCTGATGCGGTGGGCGGCCGCCAGACCGGATCTTTCGTTCTTCTGCGTTTCCCGGCCGGATGCCGATCAGGTTCTGCGGATAAATCCCGGGGCCCGGGTTTTTCTGGCGCCCAACGGGGTGGACGTAGAAAAATACGGGTACGCCATACCGCCCCAAAATGAGACGGTCTCATTTTTGGGAAGTTTGGCCTGGGCGCCTAATGTGGACGGGCTCAGGTGGTTTCTCCATGACATCTGGCCGGCGCTAAAATCCGGCAGGCCCGGGGCAAAATTCAAGGTGATCGGCCAGGATCCTAATTTGGTTTCCCGGCAATACAGCCTGGCCGATGTGCAATTTACCGGCCGGGTGGAAGAGGTCGCCTCCCATGTCCTGTCATCGGCCGTATTCGTGGTCCCTCTGCGTTTCGGCGGCGGCACCAAGCTAAAGCTTTTGGAGGCCATGGCGCTGGGCCGGCCGGTGGTCACCACCGCCAAGGGCGCCGAGGGGATCGAGGGCATAGAGAACGGGCTAAATGCCATCATCACCGATGACCCGGTCCAGTTTGCCGGCAGTGTAAATGACCTGCTTAACGACCATGAAAAAGCGGTGCGGATGGGCCTGGCCGGGCGGAAGCTGGTGGAACAGCGCTACGACTGGACCCGGATC
Source organism: bacterium (assembly GCA_030655055.1). NCBI lineage: Bacteria > bacterium. Next base: position 15,608 of record JAURWH010000166.1, on the reverse strand, counting down.
GGCCGGAGCATGGATGACTGCCTGGCCGGGTTGACCGCCAAAGTCCCGGCCGTCCCGGGCCTGCTCTACGGCCGGGACATCATCTGCTTCTCCAACGACTGGCAGCAGGACCCGCTCTCCAAGCATCACATCATGAGCCGCCTGGCCAGGCAGAACCGGGTGCTGTGGATAAATTCCATCGGTCTGCGCAACCCCACCGCCACCCGGATGGATGTCATCAAAGGGTTCACAAAAATAAGGGACTTTTTCACCCGCCGGCTGGAAAAGGTAAGCGGCAATCTTTCGGTGCTAAACCTGCTGGTACTGCCTTTTCACGGCCACCGCCTGATCAACAAAATAAATAAACTCCTGCTGGTCAGCCAGGTGCGGTTCTACCAAAGCAAGCTGGGCTTTGCCAAGCCCATCCTATGGTCCTTTCTGCCCAATGCCGAAAGCGCTTTCGGCCGGATGGATGAAGAGCTGTCGATCTATTACCTCACCGATGATTTCACCAAGTTCACCGGGCACCCGGCCCGGGCCATAGGCCGGATGGAGGAGAGCTTGATAGAAAAGGCAGACCTGGTGATAGCCTCCGCCGGCAATCTGGTGGATATCAAGGGCCGGGGCAAAAAGATACACCTGGTCGGCCACGGGGTGGACCACCGGCATTTTAGCCGGGCGTTGGAGATGACAAGCAAAGACTGGCCGGTAGATGTCAAAGACCTGAAAAAGCCCGTAATAGGATTCTACGGCGAGATCAACGACTGGCTGGACCTGGAAATGCTGCGCCGGGCGGCGGAACTTAAGCCCGATTGGTCGTTTGTGCTGGTGGGCCGGGTGGCGGTGGAGGTGGGAAATCTTGACAGCCTCCGGGCAGTAAAGAACATCCGCCTGCTGGGCCAGAAAAAGTTCGATCAACTGCCGGCCTACTGCGCGGCCTTTGACGTGGGTTTGATACCGATGAAATTGAATGACCTGACCGTCTGCGTGAATCCCTTAAAACTTAAGGAATACCTGGCCGCCGGACTGCCGGTGGTCTCGGCCCGCCTGCCGGAAGTGCAGGCCTACAAAGACGTGGTGGAATTTGCCGGCACCGCCGAAGAACTCGTGTCTGCGGTAGAAAAACTGCTGGCTAAGGACCGTTCAACCCTGAAATATGAACTAAGCCGCCGGGTGGCCAATGAAAGCTGGGATGCCAAGGTGGTGGAGATCTCAAAACTGATCCAAACCGCGTTGGAACAAAAGGTGCCAACCCCGGTTGTCGCGTTAAAACGATCAGTGAGCATCGCAGTTGACGGCGGTTAAAAGCTTGTCTGCATGTTTGAGGGCTGGGCCAAAGCCCGAGTTCAGACAAGCCCGACGGCAACGAGAAGCGCAACGCGGGCCCGCTGTAGCCTTGGCGTAAGCGTGGCCCGGAGAGTTTTAAGCGACGAGCTTTTTCTTGACCTTCCAAAATAAAATCAGATGCGGGAATCCCACGAAGCGGGATTGGTTATTCTCTTTTTGGCGGTACAAAAAGAAAAGAACATAATTGAGCCTATATTCTGTAAATAAAAAATCATGACACTCCTGTCAAAATAAAATGCAACCATTCGTCTCCATAATCCTCCCTGTCCGCAACGAGGAACAGTACATCATAAACTGCCTCGACTCCATCGCGGCCCAGGACTATCCCCACGACCTGATGGAACTGCTGATAGTGGACGGTCTTTCCGACGATGACACCCTGGAACAGATCGCTGAATTTGACAGCCGGTACGACGAATTTCCGGTAACGATACTGCCAAACCCAAAACAGGCGGTTTCCAGCGCCCGCAACATAGCCATCAAAAAGGCTGTTGGAGATGTCATAGTCTGCATGGATGCCCATGCCCTGTATTCGCCGGACTATATCAGCTCCTGCGTGCAGGTAATGGAGGCCACCGGGGCCGCTACCGTGGGCGGGCATATGAGGGCCTTGCCGGCCAATGACACTGCACTGGCCCGGGCCAGCGTGCTGGCCAACGATTCCCCTTTCGGTTTGGGCGGGGGGCGGTTTCACGATCCCAATTACGAGGGTTTGGTGGAAACGGTTTGGATGGGGTGCTACAAAAAGGAGGCCCTTTACAATGTCGGCTTGTATGACGAACGCCGCACCCGCACCGAGGACATAGACCTGAACCGGCGGCTGATCGAAGCTGGTTACAAGATATACCTTTCGCCCATGATCAAGGCCTGGTATTACCCCAGGTCCAAGTTCACAGACCTTTGGCGCCAGCGCTGGGCCGACGGCTTCGAGATCACCCGTTTCCTGCCGGACAATCCCAAAGCCCCAAGGCTCCGCCACTTCATCCCCCTGATCTTCGTCTCTTCCCTGATCCTTCTCACCGCCCTCAGCCTTTCCGGCCTGGGCGCCGCCCTCTGGGGCCACGGGGCCGGCACCAAACTGGCCAACGCCCTCCATGGCCTGAAGGGTTTTGGCTTAAAACAACCCGGCGTCCTCGATCAAAAGTCCTGGAGCTGGCACCTGCTGTTCCTGCGGCTGCTGGCGCTGGAGCTGGGGGCCTACCTTGGCGCCATGGCGCTGGCTGTCATACAGGCGGGCAGAAGCCAGTACAAAGTTCATAAAGTCAAGAAAGCGGAAAGTGTAACGCGGGACGAAGTTCATAAAGTCGAGAAAGTTGAAAGTGTAAAGCTGGGCGAAGATACTTCTGAACCCGAAGCAACCAGTCCCGGACTTTCCACTTTAGGACTTTCCGACTTTAGGCCTGCGCCCGGCTCCCTGCTGTTGCTCCCCGCGGTGTTCCTCACCCTGCACGTCTCCTACGGCCTGGGTTCGCTCTGGGGCCTGGCAACTTTGCCCTTCTGGCTGGGCACCAATCAAAAAACATAAGGCAGAAAGCAGAATTTATAAAACCCCTTTGTGCCGGAGTTTACCCTGAGTGTGTCGAAGGGGGTCTTGGTGTGAAAGGAAATATATTTCGTGTATTTAGTGCCTGAGCGCTGAAGCCCCGCCGGACACTGAGCACTGAGCTTGTCGAAGTGTCGAAGTGTGGCGGGGCACAAGCGCGGGAAAGGTCCCCCGGGGTTCTGCCCGGCAATGCCGGTTTTTTGTGGCTAAGAAATATTTATTGACAAATGGACATAAAACCAATATAATGGACATATATCCATTATAAAGGACATATATGAAAAAGGTCACCAGATCCTTGTTCTGGGAGAGCGCTTTGCAAAATGTGCTGTTATACCTGGCCCGCCACCCCCAAACCGAGTTTTACGGCCGGGAGGCGGCCGTCAGGTCCGGGGTGGGAAAAAGCGCCGCCAATTATGCCTTAAGGCGGCTGGCCGAACTGGGCTGGGTTACGGTCAGGTCCAGCGGACGGATGAAGCATTACCGGGTAATCCCCGGACATCCGGCGGTCTGCCAGGTAAAAGTTGCCGACACCATAATCGGTCTGGATCGCTTTTTAACAAAACTGAGTCCCCTGTCGGTTAAGATCGTGCTTTACGGCAGCGCCGCTTTGGGCCAGGATCAGGAAGACAGCGACGTGGATATACTGGTCATATCCAACCAGCCCGATGCGGCCCGCCGGGCGGCGCTCACCTTTTCTCCCAAGGTCCAAACCGTGGTCAAGGACCCGGTGGAGTGGGCCGGGATGCAAAAAAGCGACGAAATATTTTATCGTGAAGTGGAACGGGGGATAGTGCTGTGGCAGAAAATATAAGCCCGGAATACCGGGAATGCCTGGATAAGGGGCGGCTTAAAAAATTCCCCCAGGCGGCCGGTCTGGCACCGGCCGAGTTGGAGCAGGCAGCCGCGGATCTTATGGCCGCCCGGCAGAGCCTGGCCCAGGGCAGTTATAAGTGGGCTTCAATTCAGGCCTATTACGCCATGTTTCATGCCGCCCGGGCATTGGTGTACAAGGCCGGGTTGCGCGAAAGGAGCCACCACTGTCTGCAATACGCCCTGAGGGACTTGTATGTTAAAACCAAACAACTGGATGTCCGTTTGGTGGAATCGCTGCAGCTGGCCAAAGTGCTCCGGGAAAATGCCGATTATTACGGTAGGTTTTCTTCCGACAGCGCCGGCCAGCTGGTCAATGATGCCGAAGAATTTCTGGCCGCGGCCAAAGGACTGATCGCCGGAGTTTGACAAAACTTTGAAAACGCCTGGGGTACTGCCCGGCGATGCCGGACCTCGTAGCGCCGTAGGCGCGAAATGTTTCTAAGAACATCAAACATATGAACGGCCCAAGGTCCGTAGGACCGGCATGGCAGCGGAGCAACGCCTGAGATGCCCGGCAGGGCAGGCGGGCGATGACCGATACGATCGAGATGCCCGGCAGGTCTGTCCGACGATGACCGATACGATCGAGATGCCCTGCAGGGCAGGCGGGCAACGCTTGACACGATCGAGATACCCGGCAGGGCTGCCCGGCGATGCCGTACCCCGTAGCGCCATAGGCGCGAAATGTTTCTAAAAACATAAAACATATGAACGGCCTAAGGTCCGTAGGACCGGCATGGCAGCGTGGAGATGCGACATCCCGCCCCTACGGGGCTACGCTTCGACATGGCTCAGCGCAACGTAAACATCCCGCCCCTACGGGGCACAAGCGCGGGAAAGGTTCCCCTGGGTTCTGCCCACTAAAGCCCACTAAAACGATCTAAAATACCATAAATATATTTTGAGTTATTTAGTGTCATTTCGTGTATTTCGTGGGAAAGGTCCTCCTGTGTGTTTTTGTGCACATTCGGCAAGCTCAGTGCACGCTTTCTGTGGGTTATGATGCTCCCCAATAACAAATAACTAATTTCCAATAACCAATACCCAATACCCGATCTGATGCTGAACTTTCTGATCGTCTTCGCCGTGACCATGGGAGTCACCCACCTGACCCTGCCGCTGGCCAAGCTTCTGGGGCGCCGGATGAACGCCTGGGATACCCCCGACGGCCTGTCGCAGGACAAGCACGTGTACCAGGTGGTCCGCACCGGGGGCATTGCCATTGCCTCAGGGGTCTACGCCGGGATACTGGCCGCCCTGTTCCTGATGCCGGAGATATTTGCCAACCGCAGCATGGCGGCCGGCATGGTGGGGGGGGGCGTGGTGTTCGTCACCGGCCTGCTGGACGACCTGCACGAGATCAAGCCCTGGCTTAAGGCCTCGCTGCTGGCGGCGGCCTGCCTGACCTCGGTGATAATGATGTCCGCCGTCAGCCTGACCGGGTACGAGCGGCTGGATTTTCTGCTGGCGGTGCTGATCCTGATGGGCGGGACCAACGCCTTCAACCTGATGGACGGGATGGACGGGCTGGCTTCCGGGATGGCCATCGCCGCCAGTCTGGGTTTCCTGGCCCTGTCCCTGCAGCTGGGTTCCGTCTACGGCTGCACCCTTAAGCTGATAGTGGGCGGGGCGGCCCTGGGCTTTTTGTTCTTCAACCGGTTTCCCGCCAAAATATTCATGGGCGACAGCGGCAGTCTGCTGCTGGGCTTTTACCTGACCGGGATCGGCCTGCAGACGGCGGGCCTGGGCCCCCGGTCCTTCATTCCGGTGCTGCTGGTGCTATCTCCCTTCATCCTGGACACCGGTCTGGCCATCGTCCGGCGGATGCTGAACAACATGGACATCTTCACCGGAGACCGGCGGCACGTCTACGACCTGCTGCACGCCCGGATCCCCTCGGTCTGGCGGGTGGACTGGCTGATGTGGGGCCTGGGGCTTTTGTTCTCGGCCCTGGGCTGGGCCGCCATATTCCTGAACCCCTGGATGCAGGCGGCCCTGCTGGCGGTTTCCTGGCTGGCCTTGATCTGGGCCATGATCCGGCTGGGAATGTTTGAACCCGCCGAAGATCACCGACTGACGCCGCCGGCCGGGCTGTTTCCGGAGGGGATAAGAATATTGGTGGTGGACGACGACCCCGGCATTCTGCAACTGGTGGCCGGTTTCTTAAAGTTAACCAAAAAGGGATACCAGATATTCACCGCGGCCGACGGCTTTGAAGCCGGGCGTATGCTGAGCCAGCATGATCCGCAGCTGGTGATACTGGACCTGAAGCTCCCCGGCATGGACGGGTTCGAGGTCTGCCGCTATATCAAGGAACACCATCCCCGGACCAGGGTGTTGGCCATCACCGGACGTGACAACCAGAAGACCCGGCAGAAAATAATGAAGGCCGGGGCCGACGCCTTTATGGGTAAGCCTTTCAGGCTGGACAAACTGCTGGAAGAGTGCGACAGGCTGTTGAACATGGCGCCGGCTTAACCCCTCTCCCGGCGGGAAACCGGATCCCCGGCCAGGCCGGGGATGAAAGGCAGCAATAAATAATTTGTGTTTTTTGTGCCCCTTCGGCTTGGCTCAGGGCATGCATTTTGTGGCAAAATTAACCGCGAAAAAAAGAAGTAACATGATCAAACTGGCTTCCCCCGACATCACCCAGCGCGAGATCGACGCCGTGGTCAAGGTGCTGAAATCCGGCACCCTCAGCCTGGGCCCGGAGATACTGAAGTTCGAAAGGTCATTCGCCGGATACACCGGGCGCAAACACGCCCTGGCGGTCTCATCCGGCACGGCGGGGCTGCACCTGATCACCCGGGCTTTGGGCTTGAAAAAAGGGGACGAGGTCATCACCTCGCCCTATTCCTTTGCCGCCTCGGTCAACTGCATCCTGTACCAGGGGGCCAAACCGGTCTTCGCGGACATCGATCCCCAAACCCTGAACATCGATCCCAAAAAGATAGAAGCCAGGATCACTTCCCGCACCCGGGCAATTTTGGCGGTGGACATCTTCGGCCTGCCGGCCGAGTTCCGGAAGATCCAGGCCCTCTGTAAAAAGCACCGGCTGATATTGATCGAGGATTCCTGCGAGGCCCTGGGGGCCGTGTATCAGAAAAAGCGGGCCGGCTCCTTCGGGGTCGCCTCGGTCTTCGGGTTCTACCCCAACAAGCAGATCACCACCGGCGAGGGCGGGATGGTGCTGACCGATGACGACCATCTGGCCGGGATCATGCGCAGCCTGCGCAACCAGGGCCGCCATTCCATGGGCGGCTGGCTGGCCCATCACGACCTGGGGTACAACTACAGGATGCCGGACATCAACGCCGCTTTGGGCTCGGTCCAGCTGGCCCGGCTGCCCGGCATCCTGGCCCGGCGGAAGAAGATAGCCCAAAACTACCAAAAGCTTTTCTCGGAACGCCTGCCGGAATTCACGGTGTTAAAAGATTTCCCCGGGATGACCCGCAGCTGGTTCGTGTTCGCGGCCCTGGTTCCGCAAAGACTCAAGGGCTTGGGCCGGGACCGGCTGATAAAGCGCCTCCAGGAACAGGGCATCGGCTGCGCCCACTACTTTCCGGCCCTGCACCTTCAGCCCTATCTGGTGAAAGAGCTGAAGCACAAACGGGGGGACTTCCCCTTAACCGAGGACGCGGCCGACCGCAGCCTGGCCATCCCGTTCCACCATCTGCTGACCCTTAAGGACCAGGAGCGGGTGGTCAAAGCCATGGAACAGTTTGTCAATGAACAATGAATCCAACTTCGCTCTGCCCTTGCCAGGGATTTAGCAGACAAGCAGAGCTTCGTCGGACAAGCACTAAACACTAAACACTAAACACTAAACGGCAAACGGGCAACAGCTACACTATGAAGAACATCCTGATCATCTCGGCCTCGGCCGGGGCCGGACACACCATGGCCGCCAAGGCCATAGAGCAGTCCCTGGCCTCGGCTCCCCAGAGCCAGCAGAAGTACCGGGTGACCCACATCGACCTGTTGAAATTCTCCACCCTGCTCTACAAGGCGGTCTATCACGACCTGTACCTTTACATGGCCCAGAACCAGCCGCTGATGTGGGGCTACATCTTCACCACCTCGGACAACCTCAAGCGCCAGAACCGCCCCGATTTCCTGTTGCGGCTTTTGGACACCCTCAACACCCGCAAGTTCACCTCCTTCATCAAGGAGCAGGAGTGGGACCTGATAATCTCCACCCATTTCCTGGCCTCCCAGCTGGTCTGCGACCTTAAGCGCAAGGGAAAAATAGAGGCCCCGCTTTTGACCGTGACCACCGACTACGGCCTGCACTCCTACTGGATCCTGCCGGAATGCGAACACTATTCGGTGGCCGACCAGAACAGCCGCCAGCACCTGATGGCCTCGGGCGTCCCCTCCGGGCGGATCAACGTGCTGGGAATTCCGGTCAACCCGGAGTTCGCCAAAAAGAAGCCTTCATCCGTCATCCGGGAAAGGCTGGTGCTGGCCCCCCGGCTGCCCGCGGTGCTGATGCTGTCCGGGGGGTTCGGGGTGGGTCCCATCGAAAAAATGGTGGCCTCGCTGGCCGCGGTCAAATCCAACTTCCAGCTGGTGGTGATCGCCGGGAAGAACCGCAAGCTTTTAAGCCGCCTGCGCCAGATGAGGGAACAGCTGCCGTTCAAGATGATCACCGTGGGGTTCACCGAGCAGATGGACGAGTACATGCGGGCCTGCGACATCCTGATCAGCAAGCCCGGCGGCCTGACCACCGCCGAGGCCATGGCCTGCGGCCTGCCCATGATCATCGTCAACCCCATCCCCGGCCAGGAGGACATGAACAGCGACATGCTGCTGGAGCACGGGGCCGGGATCAAGGCCATGCACCAGCTGGACATTCCCCACCGGCTGGACGAGGTGCTGTCCTCGCCCCAGAAACTTTCAGCCATGAGAAAGAACGCTTTGGCCCTGGGCAGGCCCCGGGCCGCCCAGGAGGTGGCCAAATTGGTGGAGGAGATACTGGACTGAACGCCAAACAAAGCTGTAAGCCGTCAGCCATAAGCTATCAGCCGTATATCCCCGGTGTTTTGAAAGCATATAGAACATAGAACATATAGCATAAGGCTTATAGCTTATAGCTTAGAGCTTAGAGCTTAGAGCATACAGCTTAGATAAGGAGTTTCACAGATGCCCAAGATCAAGCGCTTCGGGATCCTGACCGCCGGGGGCGACTGCCCCGGCCTTAACGCCGTGATCCGGGCGGTGGCCAAGACCGCCATCAGCGAGCACGGGATGCAGGTGATCGGCATCGAGGACGGCTACGCCGGGCTGATCGAGGGCCGGTATCACGAGCTCACCTGGCGCAACGTCTCCGGCATCCTGGCCGAGGGCGGCACCATTTTGGGCACCTCCAACCGGGACAACCCCTTCCGCTACGCGGTCAAGAACGCCCAGGGGGAGATGGAATACCAGGATGTTTTCGACCGGGTGCAGAAGAACTTTGAGCTGGCCCGCCTGGAGGCCCTGGTGGCCATCGGCGGCGACGGCACCATGGCCATGACCCAGAAGATGATAGACCGGGGGATCAAGGTGGTGGGCATCCCCAAGACCATCGACAACGATTTGGCCGCCACCGACGTCACCTTCGGCTTCGACTCGGCGGTGGTGACCGCCACCGAGGCTTTGGACAAGCTGCAGTCCACCGCCATGTCCCACCACCGGGTGATGATAGTGGAGACCATGGGCCGCTACGCCGGGTGGATAGCGCTTTACAGCGGGGTGGCCGGCGGCGGCGACATCATACTTTTGCCAGAGATCCCCTACGACATCAACCAGGTCTGCCGGCGGATCATCGAGCGCAACCAGAAGGGCCGGCGCTTCTCCATCGTGGTGGTCTCGGAGGGGGCCAAGCCCAAAGGGGGTGAGATGGTGGTCCGCAAGCTGATCAAGGAGTCCACCGACCCGGTGCGGCTGGGGGGCATCGGCCAGAAGCTGGCCGACGACATCGAGGAGCAGACCGGGATCGACTGCCGGGTGACGGTGCTGGGCCACCTGCAGCGGGGCGGCAGTCCCACCGCCTTCGACCGGATACTGGGCACCCGGTTCGGGGTCAAGGCCGTGGAGCTTCTGGCCAGGGGTGAGTTCGGGCAGATGGCGGCCCTGAAGGGGCTGAAGGTGGAGGCGGTGCCCATCAAGGAGGCGGTGGGCCAGCTGCGGCTGGTGCAGCCGGACTCCGAGGTGATCCGGGCGGCCAAGTCCATTGGCACCGTGTTCGGGGACTAAAAGGAGAGGGGCGCAAATCCAAGGCCGGTTTGGCGGATGTTTTAAGCCTGAGAGTTCCCTTGGTCCGGTGATGTTTTGAACCCCCAACTTCAGGCCGCAGAGAGGATTGCCGGCAGATAACTCCGGGAGCAATATGGCGGGTCTAAATAAACAAGCATTCATGAATCAGCGCATTTTTGGGAGGTTCCCGATGACGGATAAAGCGTTGGCGGTATTCGAAAATTATAAAATCCGCCGCCATTACGACCCGCAGGCTGAAAAATGGTATTTTTCGGTGGTGGACATCGTGGCGGTGTTGGTACAGCAGCCGGATTATCAGGCCGCTCGAAACTATTGGAAAGTATTGAAAAACCGGTTGAAAAAAGAAGGCAGTCAGTCGGTTACAAAATGTAACCGACTGAAGTTGGAGGCTGCCGATGGTAAAAAATACCTGACCGATGCCGCCGACCCGGAAACCCTGTTAAGGCTTATCCAGTCTGTTCCCAGTCCCAAGGCCGAACCGATCAAACTCTGGCTGGCCAAGGTGGGTTACGAACGCCTGCAGGACATGACAGACCCCGTCCGTTCCCTGGACCGCGCCCGACTGTACTGGCAGCAGCACGGTAGAAGCCAAAAGTGGATCCAACAGCGGATGATGGGCCAGGAAACCCGCAACAAACTGACCGATTACTGGAACGGCCATGACATCAAGGGCGAAGAGGAGTATGCTTTTTTAACCAACATCATTCATCAGGAATGGAGCGGCGTTTCGGTCAAGAAGCATAAAGAGATCAAAGGCCTAAAAACCCAAAACCTGCGGGATCATATGAGCGAAGCGGAGCTGATTTTTTCGGCGTTGGCGGAGCTCTCGACCCGCCAGATTGCTGAAAGCGTGAAAGCCTCCGGGCTGGACGAAAACGCCCAAGCCGGGCAAAAAGGCGGAAAGATAGCCAGGAAAGCGCGGTTGGAGTTGGAGCGGAGAACAGGGAAAAGCGTTGTAACGCAGGACAATTATCTTCCTCCGCCCAAAAAACAATTAAAACAAGATGACTGAACATTTTCCAATTCCCCAGGCCATGATTAACAACCAAGAGCCATGAAAAAAACAATTATCCTCCTATCGCTGCTGTTGCTCTGCTGGTCAGCCCGGGCCGCCCAATATGAGCTAATCCTGCCGCTGCAGTACAACTATTACCAGCCCCTGGACGCCGCGGCCCTGGGCAGCGGCCAGGTCACCTGCCTGGCCTCAGGCCCTTCAGCCTTGTTCGGCAACCCCTGTCGGCTGGAGATCCCCGGGACCAGGGTTTCGGCCTCGGTCTCGTCCGGCTATCTTTCGGAGGGCCGCAGCCATGTGCTGATCACCACCCGGCAGTCCCCGGCCCTGCCGGCCTCGGCCGCTTTTGCCTGGAACTTCGGACGCTGGGGGCTGGCCGCAGGTTTTGCCAACAGCATGAAAACCGACATGAGCTTTCCCGACCAGTGGCAGCCCTATGTCCGGCAGCAGGCCGGCCTGCAACTGCGCCAGGCCGCCCTGGGCGGATTTTATAAGATATCACAGGGGGTGACGGCCGGTCTGGCCCTGGTCGGGGGGAAGGCTTCCATCGCCTGGCAGAAAGGGGAAACCCTGATAGCCCAAGGCTCGGCCTCGGGCCTGAACCTTAACGCCGGGATAGAGATCACCATCAATCCCGAGCTGCTGCTGTTCACCCGCCTCCGCACCGAGTGCCGGCTTAACGGCACCGCCGATTATCTGCCGGAAGCCGGGGAGGGAGACCTGGCCCTTTACGGAGTGGTACCGGCCCTCTCCACCCTGGGATTCGGCTACCGGATAGACTCCACCACCACCCTGGTTGGGCAGATCGACATCACCGGCTGGCAGAATGTTTCCTGGGATTATCAGGGCCGGGCCGACTTTAAGCTGGGAATTGAGCTGCAGCCTGCCTCTCCCGGCTATATCCTGCGGTTCGGATTTTTTACCATGGGCACGCCGCTGGTGCCCCAGCTGACCCAAAACTACCCCAGCCTGCGGGACATGTATTTCCTTTCGTCCGGGCAGTCCTTCAACCTGGGGCCGGTGGCCTTCAGCTTCTCCGCCGCCACCAGCCGGCTGTTCTCCGGAGGCGGCCTCAAGCAGGACATGCTGTCCCTGTCCCTGCAGTATTCCCGCTGAGGGCGGGACATCTTGCAGCCAACCATGAACAATGAACTGCAAACTGCAAACGCCAAACGCCAAAACTTGTCCTGCCTGCACGCCGTAGGAGTGAGCGATGCGCCGAGCGGGGTCAAGGTGAAAGGCCGGCTTGCCTAACAAATGAATGGACGCCAAACAGAAAACTGTTCAACTGTAAACTGTTTACCAGGGGAGGGAGGCAAATGACCGAGCTTAAGATCAGATTCGATTACAACAACCTGATGTCCGAGCGGCTGGGGGATTTTGGAATATCCTACCCCCAGATCGAGAAGTCGGGGCTGCTGGCGGCCCAGGCCTCGGAGTGGTTCTACCGCCAGCGGGCCAAGGGGAAGATGGATTTCTTTGACCTGCCGGAAAGGCCCGAACATCTGAAATCATCGCTGGCCCTGGCCCGGATGCTGAAGGGCAGGTTCAGCGACCTGGTGGTGCTGGGCATCGGCGGCTCGGCCCTGGGCACGGCGGCGATTCAGGCGGCCCTTAATCCTTATGCCTACAACCACCTGGACAAGAAGGAGCTCAAGGGACGGCCCCGGCTGTGGGTGCTGGACAACGTGGACCCGGAAAAACTGAAAAACATCCAGTCGCTTTTAAACCCCAAGACCACCCTGGTCAACGTCATCAGCAAGTCGGGGGCCACCGCCGAGACCAGCGCCCAGTTCCTGTGGCTGCGGGCCTGGCTGTTCAAAGCGCTGGGACCCAAATGGAAGAACAACCTGGTCGTCACCACCGACCCCCAGGAGGGGATATTAAGGCAGATCGTCCGGGAGGAGGGGCTGCTGAGCCTGGAGGTCCCGGGGGGCGTGGGCGGCCGGTTCTCGGTGCTGACCCCGGTGGGGCTGTTTCCCCTGGCCATGGCCGGGGTGGATGTCAAAGGCCTGCTGGCCGGCGCGGCCGCCATGCGCCAGCGGACCCTGGAAGAAAATCCCTGGCGCAACCCGGCCCGGCTTTACGCCCTGACCCAGTATCTGCTTTACCGCAAGGGCTGCCACATCAGCGTGATGATGCCCTATTCCGACAGCCTTTATCTTATGGCCGACTGGTTCCGCCAGCTGTGGGCCGAAAGCCTGGGCAAAAGGCTTAACAGCAAAAACGAGGTGGTGGAGACCGGCCCCACCCCGGTCAAGGCGCTGGGGGCCACCGACCAGCATTCCCAGATCCAGCTTTATGCCGAGGGGCCGCGGGACAAGGTGGTGACCTTCATCCGGGTGGAAAAATTCCGGTCCGTCCTGCCCGTCCCCAAGGGCTACCTCAAAATAAAGGATCTGGCCTATTTGAGCGGCCACGATTTCGGGGAGCTTTTGAACGCCGAGCAGCGGGCCACCGCCATGGCCCTGGCCAGGAACGGCCGCCCCAACTGCACTTTCATCCTTCCCCGGATCGATGCCCAGGTCATCGGACAAATGATATTCCTTTTGGAGACGGCCACCGCCTATGCCGGCGGGCTGTTCGGGGTCAACCCCATGGACCAGCCGGGGGTGGAGGAGGGCAAGCGCTACGCCTACGGCCTGATGGGCAAGCAGGGCTTTGCCAACCGGGCGGTGGAGGTCAAAAAGTTTGAAGCGGGCAGCCAGAAAAAATACATTATATAAAAAGCGGGCGGCCCGGTGCCAAAGCCGGGGCGCCAAGGGTCAGGCTTTAAATTCACATCCAACGGACAATGAAGAACGACAAGCATAAATGTGACCACTCCAGGCTGATCCACGTCCTGCAAAACCAGGCCCAGGTGCTTAATCTGGTCGGCAAAAATGAAAGATCCTTGGCCGGCCTAAAACGGGGGCTGGCCGTCTCAAAGCGCTGCGGAGATAAAAGATCCCAGGCCGACTGCCTGGATCAGCTGTGCCAGATATACACCTCGCTCAGCCGGTACCAGGAGATGCAGGCGGCCGCCCAGGTGGCATTCGAGCTGTATCAGGAACTGGATGACCGGAAGGGCCAGGCGGCCAGCCTCAACAATTTCGGCTACGTCCACAGCCGGATGGGGGATTACCCCCGGGCCCTGGAGCAGTATTCCCTTTCCCTTGAAATCCAGGAGGAGATCGGCGACCGCCGGGGCCAGGCCTACAGCCTCAGCAACATCGGCACGGCCCACAACTTCCAGGCCGATTTTCCCAGGGCGCTGGACCATTTCACCCGGTCCCTCAAGATCCAGGAGGAGATCGGCGACCGGCCGGGGCAGGCCCTCAGCCACAGCAACCTGGGCGGGGTCTACGGCCAGCTGGGGGATTATCCCCGGGCCTTGGAACACTATGACCGGTCGCTGAACATAAGGAAACAGATCGGCGACCGCCAGGGCCAGGCCAACCTTCTCAGCAATATCGGGGTGGTCCGGAGTCTGATCAGCGACTGGCCCGGAACGCTGGGATACAACACCCGGTCCCTTAAGATCCGGGAGGAGACCGGAGACCGGCGGGGACAGGCCCTGTGCCTCAGCAACATCGGCGCGGTGCACCGGCAGCTGGGCGATTATCCCCGGGCCCAGGCCTGCTACGCCAGCTCCCTGAAGATACAGGAGGAGATCCGCGACCGGAAGAATCAGGCCATCAGCCTGAACAACCTGGGCGGGGTCCATGAGGATCTGGGGGATGAGGACCGGGCCCTGGAGCATTACCGCCGGTCGCTGAAGATGCGGGAGGAGATGGGGGACAGCCTGGGCCAGGCCACCAGCCTCAACAGCATTGCCAATGTCTGCCTGGCCCGGGGGGAGATCATCGAGGCCGGGGAGCTGCTTTTACTGGCCGAAAAGATAGCCCGGGAAAGGGGCGGGAAGAACCTTCTCAGGAAGATCTTCCTTTCCCTGGGCGAATTGGAATTGTCCCGGCCCGCCCCGGAAACCTCACCGGTCAGGGCTTTGGAATTTGCAGCCCAGTCGCTCCAATTGGCCGGGGAACTGAAGTCGAAGTCCGGCCGGGCCGAGGCCCTGCTGCTGCAGGCCAGGATCGAGCGCTCTGAAGATAAATTCCAGGAAGCCATCGCCATCTCCCAGGAACTTAATAATCCGCTGGAGACGGCCAAGGCCGTGTTTTATCATGGCAGCACCATGCCGGCCAGGGATTCGGTTGACAGGGCCAGGGTAATGTTTGAAAGATTGGGAGCCAAAGGCTGGCTGGCCAGACTGGGGGATAGTGAGTGAAACATCAGGGAAACCGAATAGAAATGGAAAAGTAAAAAAATGCCCGATAAAAAACACCTCATAATCTCTACAGCCATTTTAATCCTGTCGCTGGCCGGCTGCGGGGGGCAGGCGGTGCTCAAGCCGGAAACGGCCTTGATCCCTGCGGCTTTGGACAGCGCGGCGGTCAAGCGCGCCCGGCTGGTCCAAAGCATCGACTCGCTTCTGGCCGACAGCTCGCTGGAGCAGGCCCAGTGCGGGCTTTACCTGATCGAGTTGAGCGGGTCCGGGCCGCTGTACGCCAGGAACCAGGACCAGCTTTTGATCCCGGCTTCGGTCAACAA
>JAURWH010000165.1 GCA_030655055.1 bacterium | reverse complement strand
TTCAGCTTGGCTTCGGTGTAATTGGGGTTGATCGACAAGGACTGTTCCAGCGCCTGCCGGGCTTTGGCCTGTTCCTTGTGCTCGGAATAGATCTTGGCCAGGGTAAAATACAGATCTGCATATTTGGGAGCCAGCCCCAGGGCGGTATGATATTCCTCAATGGCGTCCTCCAGACTGCCCCTCTGCCAATAGATCTTCCCTAAAGAGGTATGGGCCTCTATCAAATAAAAAAGGACCACCTCGCTGCACCGTCTGCCCACCGAGCTTTCGTGCTCGTGGATCACGGTAAGGTGGTCTATGGCCGTCTGGTAATCGCCCTGGTTGAAGGCATTGATGGACAGCTTTAAAAGCTGGTGGGCGCAATGCTGGTCAAATATCTGCTTGACGAACACCATAGCTCAAGGCCTTTCATTGGGGTTATGAGAAAACAGGATTGCAGTATCTTTGTCAGACAGTTTTCAGGGCGGTCTATTGCATAGCATGAAGCCAAATATTGTGTGGTGCCCGCCGAAGGCGGACTATAGGCAAGCAAGAAACCTATTTGGTGCCGGGAGTGGGAGTTGAACCCACAAGGCTTGCGCCATACGCACCTCAAACGTACGTGTCTACCAATTTCACCATCCCGGCATTTTTGGGCCTGATATTTGGGCCAAATTTATCGTTTAAACCAAGGAAGACTAATATTTTATAACAAACTTACCCCGCTGTCAATACTAAATATCGGTTTAATCCAAAATGCTGTAAAATCAAACATTGTGTCAACAAAAAAGCGAGAGAAAACTCTCGCTTTTTTATATTGACCTTTGGCCTGCAGGGATCAGACTATCTCCTGTTCGTCCTCCAGATTTATGATCTTGAAGGAATTGACCGGCATCTTGCGATCGGAGGAGATCCTCAGCTCCGTCTTCAGCTCCCGGTTAAGGGCCTTAAGGATGGCCTGTCCGGGACCGGAGAGGTAATCAAATAAAAGGTTCCCGGCTTTGACGGCCAGCCTGCGCCGCTTCATGTCCGGTTTCATAGAGAGCATCTTGCGCTCCAGCATCTGGGCGCTGGTGTAGGCGGTGAAGATCCTGCCCGCTCCGTTGCAGGCCGGACAGGTCTCGGTCAGGGACTGCCAGAGGCTGGGCTTGATCCGTTTGCGGCTCATCTCCACCAGCCCCAGGGGCGAGATGGCGTAAACATTGGGCTTGGACCGGTCGGACTTGACCGCCAGGGTGAACTCCTGCAGCACCCGGTTGCGGTGCTGGGAATATTTCATGTCGATGAAATCCACCACGATGATGCCGCCGATGTCCCTTAAGCGCACCTGGCGGGCTATCTCCTGGGCCGCCTCCAGGTTGACCTTCAGCACCATGGCCTCGGCGTCCTTCTTGCCGGTGAACTTTCCGGAGTTGACGTCCACCGCGGTCAGGGCCTCGGTCTGGTCGATGGCGATGTATCCCCCGCTCTTCAGCCAGATCCTCCGGTTCAGTGCCTTCTCCACCTGGGTCTCCACCTGATAGGCCTCGAACAGGGGGATCTCCTCCCGGTACCACAGCAGTTTTTTCTTAAGCCCCTCATCGGCCCCCTTCAGGTGGCCGGCGATCTGGTTGAATGTGTTCTTGTGGTCGGTCACTATGCTGTGGATGTCGTAGGAAGCCAGGTCGTTGAGCAGGCTGATGATAAAGGGCGGCTGGGCGTGCACCCGGAACGGTGCTTTGGCCCTGACATATTGCTTTTGCACCAGCTGCCAGTTCTTCACCAGTTCCTTGACGTCGCGGTCCAAGACCTTCTGGTCCGCCCCCACCGCGGCGGTCCGAACTATCAGGCCGGATCCCTTGGGCAGCGAAGGCTGAAGAGCCTTGCGCAGCCTGGAGCGCTCCTCCCGGTTTTCTATCTTGCGGGAGATGCCGATGCCGCCCTGGTTGGGGATCAGCACACAGAAGCGCCCGGGAAAAGAAACGTAGGAGGTCAGCCGGGGTCCCTTGCTTCCCAGCGGCTCCTTTGAGATCTGGACCATGATCTCCTGTCCGGCCTTCAGGGCGGCTTTCTGCGGTTTAAAGGCGGGCTTGGCTCCGGTTTCATCATCGGCCAGGTCGCTCAGGTCAAAGATGGCGTCATCCAGCGACAGAAAACCGCTTTTGTATGTCCCGATGTTGACGAAGGCGGCGTTCAGCCCCGGCAGCACCTTTTCCACCACCCCCTTGTAAATGTCGCCCACCGAAAGGGTTTCTTGGGGGCGCTCCACCCAAAACTCGGAGAGCTTGCCCTCGTCCTCCAATACGGCTATCCGCATCTCCCGGTCGGTGGCATTTATGATGATATCTATGGCCATGTAAAGTTTGCCTTTCTTAAAAGTGGAGGCCCCTTGTGTCACGCGAAGTACCACTTTGTTTTTCAAAGTTACCGGTATATTTCTTTCCGGTGCCCCACCGATATGATTTCTATGGTTCTGGCCTGGTCATCTACTGTGTAGAGAGCGCGATAATTGCCGATGCGCAAGCGGTGGACGTCATGCCCTGTCAGTTTTACGGAACCAACAGGCCTTGGGTTATCAACTAAAGATAGAAGGCGTTTAATGATCCTGTCATGATCGGCATCACCCAATTGTTTGAGATCCTTCTCTGCAGACCGTTTTATCAGCAGGTCATACCTTGCCGCCATACCTGGCCTTTCTCTCCTGGATATATGCCTGCAACGGGCGGGACGGCTCATTCCGCCGCCTGGAATAAAGAGCCAGGTCTATCAGGTCTTCCCTGGTCTTGTTGTCTGAAAATAGCTTGGACAGAAAAACATCCTGCTCCTTCTTGGGTAGGGCTTTAAAGGCAGTGAAGAATATTTCTGCAGTGGCTTGTACACGTGTCATGGTTGATCCTCCTGATATTTTAGGCAGAGTATGTCTTTGGTTATCAGTGTTTACAATTATTTTGCAAAATTCATCTCCCTTTCCTTTTCCTGCAGAGCCAGGTTCAAACCCTTGTAGATCAGCAGTTGGTCGGTTATTGAATTTTTGATGTGCGGCCCGGCCATTCCGGCCAGGCCACCGGTGATCACTATTTTGGGCCGCCCCTTCATCTCGGCGGAGATGACAGCAACTAGTTCCTTTACCATCCCGATGGTTCCCCAGTACAGCCCGGATCCCATCGATCCGGCGGTGTCGCGGCCGATGGCTGCCTGGGGCCGTTTTATGGGGATCAACGGCAGCAGTGCCGTCTTGTCGTTCAAGGCCCTGGCCATGGTCGCCGGCCCCGGAGCAATGGCCCCGCCCAGATGCCGGCCCAAAGGATCCACGGCGTCCCAGGTGATGGCGGTGCCGATATCCACCACTATCACCGGCTTTCCGTAAAGTTTGGCGGCGGCGTAAGAGCAGACCATCCGGTCGCATCCCAGCTGCCGGGGCAAATGGTACCGGGTCTTAAAACCTTTCAAGCTTGAGGCGTCGACCACCAAGCAGTGGATATCCAGCAGTTGTTTGACTGCCGTCACGGCATGAAGGGTAATTTCCGGGACCACCGAGCAGATGGCGGCTGACTTGATCGATCTGACGCCCAAGGCCTTGTCCAGGAAGTTGTACACCTGGTCGTAGTCCGGCCTGCCGCCGTGCTCCAGCCTGGCCTGGCGGACGCATTTGTTTTTGGAAAAGACCGCCAGCCCCAGCTTGCTGTTGCCGATGTCGATCAGCAGCCGCATGATCAGCCGATCTCCGCCACCGTGCCGGAGCTGCAGCAGATGGTCTGGCCGTCCTGGTCCAGCAGCAGCAAAGCGCCCTGAGCGTCAAATCCGGTGACCACTCCCTTCTGGAACTGCCCGTCATCGCCGGAGACCAGCACCCATTTCTGGTTGAGGAAGAACCGGGGCTTTAGCTCCTCAATGAAGGCCGAAAATCCCTGATCCAGAAATCTCTGATAATCTTTTTCTAGGTTCGTCAACAGGGCTATCAGCAGGTCCTCCCGGAAGATGTGTTTTCCTGACTCCAGCTCCAGCGAGGTGGCGGTTTCGCAAAGTTCCAGCGGCAGCATCTGGTTATTCAGGTTGAATCCCATTCCTATGACGACGTTGTCCACCAGTCCGGCCTTAAGCCCGGACTCGGACAAAATCCCGCCCAGCTTGCGGCCCCGGCAAAATAGGTCGTTGGGCCACTTTATCTCCACCGGCATCCCCGCCGCCGCTTCGAGTGTTTTAGCGGCCGAACAACCCAGAGCCAAAGTCAGCCCCTGCATTTTGATGGGATTGGTTTTGGGACGGAGCAGTAATGAAAGATAAAGGCCGACTCCGGGAGGTGAATACCAGGAATGCCCGGAACGCCCCCGGCCGGCCTTCTGCTCTTCGGCGATGACGATGGTGCCGTCCGGCACATTGCCCGCCGCCAGTTCCTTTAGCTTGTCGCTGGTAGATCCCAGCTTTTCAAAGTAATAAAGCTTCTGGCCGAAGCCGGAGGTCTTGAGGTTTTGTTTTATGTAGTCTATTTCTAATATATGCATGATGTAATAATAACCTAAAAGTATTGACAATTCAAGGAAAAACCATCGCTAAGGATATTGAGTTCAGAATACGTATTTTATAAGGAAACCAGGAAACCAGGAATTCAGGAACCAAAATTCTCATTGGTTAGATTCATGTTTTCATGGGTTCCTAATAATAAAAATCTCTTTAATGCCTCAACCTAGGGACTTCAGGCCCAAAGAAAAATCCAGGGCCGGGGCAGAATGGGTGATGGCACCCACCGAGATATAATCCACCCCGCACTCGGCTATCTGGCGGACAGTTTCCAGGCTGACATTCCCCGAAGCCTCCAGCTTGAGCTTCCCCTTGTCCCGGGCCGGCAGGGAAAAGACCATCCGGCAGGCCTCGGCCATCATCTCCGGCTTCATGTTATCCAGCATAATGACGTCCGGCTCCAGCGCGGCCGCCTCCTCCAGCTGGGCCAGGCTCTGGACCTCGATCTCTATCTTCACCTTCTTGTTCTTCTGCCGGACCAGTTCAATGGCCGCCGCCGGGCCGCCGGCCGCCTCGATGTGGTTGTCCTTGATCAGCACCATGTCGTACAGCCCCATCCGGTGGTTCTGGCCGCCGCCGCAGGCCACCGCATACTTCTCCAGGCAGCGCAGACCGGGGGTGGTCTTGCGGGTGTCCAGTATCTTGGCCCGGGTGCCCTCCACTACTTTGACGAAATGGTTGGTGGCGGTGGCCACGCCGGAGAGGTGCTGAAGGAAGTTAAGGGCGGTCCGCTCGGCCGTCAGAATGCTTTTGGTCCGGCCCTGAATCGTCAGCACCACCTGACCGTATTCCAACCAGGTGCCGTCGGGCAGGGGCGCTTCCATCTGCAGGTCCTTGTCCACCGTCAGGAAAACCTGCCGGCAGACATCTATCCCGGCCAGCACGCCCTCCTGCTTGTTCAGGATCAGGGCCAGGCCCTGCGCCTCTTCCGGAACGGTGTAAGAAGTAGTGATGTCACCCTTGCCGATGTCCTCTTTGAGGGCCAGCTTGATCAGGGGATTTATTTTTTTCAGATTGAGTTTCATGCTTTTCATTCCAAGGCTATTTGACAATAATTATCTTGTTGATCTTATTGAAATCCGCTGTTTTCAATTGGTACAGGTATATGCCAGGCGCCGATCTGACGCCCCGCTCGTCCCTGCCGTCCCATTTGATCTCATGGTGTCCGGCCCGGTAGAAACCGGCGGCCAGCACTTTGACCGGCTGTCCCAGGATATTGTAGACCGTCAGGTCCGCCCGCTGGGCTTTGGGCATTTCAAAGGACATGGTAACCATGCCGTTGGAAGAAGGGTTGGGCTGGGCCGGCAGCAGGCGGTATTTCAGATCCGCAATTTTTTCCGCCGGGCCCCCTTCCACCCCGGTCAGGCCTACGGCGAATTTGCCGCTCAAATGGCTGACCTTGCTTCCGGCGTTGGTCCGGGTCACTACCTTGATGAAACAGCGTCCGGATACCACCGATGGAACGACCCAGAACATCAGGGTGTCGCCGGTGTTTGAATAACCCGTCAGGCTCCAGGTGCTGCCGCTGTCAGCGCTGAAATAAAGGCTGTCGCAGAGAATGCCGCCGGCCGCCGAGGAATGCCAGATGACATCGATGTTCTCCGACTGGGCCAGACTGTCGCCCAACCCGGGAAAGACCACCGAGGCATCTATGGTCACAAACAGGTCGGCCGTGATGCTGGTCCCTATTTCAGTTATGTTCTCCGCCCCGGCCAGGGTATTGGCCCCGGCGTAGTTCTTGGACGAGGGGATGGAATATTGGTTGAAGTCACATTTATCCCGGTTTCCGCTATATAGCACGGAATCAAGCGCATTGGTCCAGTAACCCGGCCAGGGGTCGCCGTCATCGCCCCGGTTGCCGTTGTACAAGTACTTGTCTATTGGCTGGGTCCTTACTGTATCCAGGTGCTCCAGATAAAAGCCGTTGACATTCACCGGGCTGGATTCCTCCAGATCCACCATCTTGTGGGTCCGGTCGTCGTTGCCGTATATGGTTTCATCCACATGCCAGATCAGCAGGCCGTGACCCCGGGGCAGGCCGTAGTTCAGCTGACGGCGGGTGAATCCGCTATCAAACCCGATGTTCTGGCGGTTCTCCACCAGAAAATACTGTGTGCCGGTGGAGTCGCCATTGTTCCATAATCTGTAGGCGACCGGGCTCAGTTCGGCCGGGGGGATGGCCAGACCCATCTGGTTGTGGGTAAGATTTACCGGATCGATCCAGCCCAGCTCCTGCTTGCACCAGGCCGAGAAGTGGGTCGGCGCCGTTCCCCGGAGATCTGCCGAGTCCCGGTGGCCCCAGCTGCCTCCGGCCATGGCGCACCATTCGCCCACCCCGCTGGAAAGATAAGTATAGTCGTAGAGGTCGGGCAGGCCGAGGACATGGCCGAACTCATGGCAGAAGACCCCGGTCTTGCCGTCCTCGGGTTCGGTGGAATAGGTGGAAACATACACCCCGTCCCGAAACTGGGTTGAAATGCCGGAGGCATGCGACCAGATGTAATCGTCGCGCACTGATACCGGCAGGGCCTCGGCCCCCGGGCCGGCGTGGACTATATACAATGCATCCACAGTATCGTCGAGGTCGTTGTCAAATTGCCTGAAATCGACAAAAGGATCGGCGGCAGCCACCGCCTCTTCCACCAGACCCTGGGCATTGGTGGGGTAAGAACCAAAACCGTTGTTATTGGAATAGTAGGCAAAGTTTTCCGCAGCAGTGTACCACCCGGCAACGGTGGAGATCACGTCAAACTGGCCGTAGGAATTCTCTATGTAAAAATCCCTGATGCTGCCGGTGACATTGCTGACGCACTCCGGATGCCGGAAAGTTCCCAGACTGTTGGCTAGGCTGTCAAAATGATCAGGGGTGTAATACAGGCTGTCGTTGACAAAATTGGCGTCAGTCTGGTGGTCCCAGCGGTAATCGGGAAAGTCTATCAGGATTATCAGGGCCTTCCAGCTTCCTGTGATCTTCTGGCCCTTGGTCCTGGGATTGGGCTGGTTAAGCAGTACCCCGCTTTTGGTCATTCGCGGCTCCGGGCCCTTTCCGTCCAAGGCAGGCATGGAGAAGGCCGGTCCAGACCACAGGATCGTAATAGCCGCCGCCAATAAAGCCATTGAAAATATCTTCTTCATGGTCCCGGCTCCTCCTTGTGGTTATGAGTTGGCGAATTATGATCTGCAACCAAACAACTTAAAGCATATAGCTTAGAGCTGACAGCTATAAGTTACTTCTTGTACTCCGGCGTCCACTTCATCTCCGGCGGCACCTGCAGGGCGTTCCACAGGTATTTTTCTATCTTGTCCTTCAGCGACCTGTCTATCTCCTTGTTGACCGGATATATCTTGGCGTTGAGCGCCCGGTCCAGAAGATTGATCCCAGCCTCGATGGTGGGCTGCAGGCCCCGGGCCGAGGTGTACTCCACCGTGTCCCCCGGGGTGTGGATGTTGAACGAGCTTTGGCCGCCCTCCCGGGAGATGTTGACCGAGGGCACCTCGTAGACCGCGAACGGCATGCAGTCGCTGGAATAGATGTCCACCCCGCTGCGGAAATAGTGGCCGATCTCCCGGGTGATGCCGCAGACATAGCCCTGCAGCTGGGAGGTGCCCAATACTTCGAAGTGATTCAGTCCCAGGTCGTCGCCGCCCACGTCGATGTTGACCACCAGCCCGGCCCGTTCCGCGATCTCCTTCTTATGCTTCTCCACGTATGAAAAACTGCCCCTCAAACCCATCTCCTCGCCGGAGAAGAATATCACCCGCAGGTCGCGGGCCGGGCGGTGCCGGGCAAAATGCTCCACCGCCTTGAGCAATGAGACCACCCCGCCCCCGTTGTCGCAGGAGCCGGGAGAGCGGGCCACGCTGTCGTAATGCCCCACCGCCAGGGTCAAAGTGCGGTCGCTGCCGGTGCCCTTGATGTCCACGATGATGTTGCGGGCGGTGCGCCGGGAAACGGTTTGTTTTATTTTAAGGGTCGCTTTTTTACCGGACAGCCCGGCCAGCTTGGCGCCGTCTTCGTAGGACACCGTGGCCGATGGAATGTATCCCTCCTCATAGTTCTTCTGGCGGTACGACCAGCTGGGGGCCTCCCGTTGCGGGCTGCCGATGTCTATCAGGGCCTTGGCGCCTGACCTTTTGATGGCTTCCACCAGCTTGCGGCCGTAGGAATAGGTCAGGATGATCTTGCCCTGGTACGAGCCCCGGTCGTTCACCAGCAGTTCCAGGTCTTCCAGGTAGACCAGCTCGCCGCTGATGGTCTGGCTCTTGGTCAGGCCAAAGGGATGGGCCCTGAAGGTCTTTCCCCCGCAGGATATGGCGGCCGTGCCAGTGTCAAAGGCGTGGAGTTGGAAAGGCTCCAGTTGGTGCTTGACCTTAAGCTGGCCGAGGTATTTGGTGATGATCTTGATGGCCTTGGTTTCATTGGCTGATCCGGCCAGCCGCTCGAAGTTGAGCTCTTTGAGGATCTGATGGGCATTGATCATTATTAAAACTCCAAATCAAATTTTAACTTTAATATAAATTTTTATCAACTTTTTTCAAATATATCAAGATATGTTTTATAGATATAGGAACGGCCATATTTTTGAGATTCGTCCTTAATTGATAAAATACCCGCTTCGGATAAACGATCTATCAGTTTTTGTGCTCCAGTTCTGGTTTTAAACCCAGTCCATTGCTGCATAATGCTTACAGTAACAATTGGCTGAGCAAACAGTTGAGGAAGAATTTTCATAGCACTTTGGGATGAGGTCTTGTTCATCTGGCTGATTTTAAGAATATGGCTTTCTCGCAAAAGTGTTATCTTGCGTACAGTATCTATGGCCGATTCCGCGGTTTCTATGATGCCATCCAGAAAAAAGTTGAGCCATTTCTCAACTTTATCCTCACGGTAATCAATCAGACGCTGATAATATGTCTTTCTGTATTTTTTAAAATATGAGGATAAGTATAAAACCGGTTTTTCTAAAAGCCCCTGCTGGCCTAAATAGCATGATATCAGCATTCGGCCGGTACGTCCGTTCCCATCCAAAAAGGGATGGATGGTTTCGAACTGGGCGTGAATCATTGCCGCCTTTATAAGCGGAGGTATGGGATTATCGGCATGCAGAAAAGTCTCGAAGTCGCCCAGAGCACGGTGCATATCCTCCACCGGAGGCGGGACGAATTCCGCATCCCCCGGCCCTTTGCCGCTGATCCAATTTTGACTTTTCCGAAAATGTCCCGGGTCGGAAAAGTGCGTAGCCCTGGCGGATGCCATTAGTTTTTGATGGATTTCCCTTATAAAACGCAACGACAAAGGAAGTTTTTTAAGCCGTTCCAGACCGTAATTCATAGCCTGAATGTAGTGCAGGATATCATCCACGTCCGCTGGCAAGCCATTTTCCAATTTGACCTCCGCCTCCAGCGAATTTATCATAGTGGCTTTGGTCCCTTCAATTTGGCTGGAAGCCGCCGCGTCTTTGCGGACATACATGTAAATGAAAAAATCAACGTCCGGCAGCAGCTGAGTTATGCCGTCCAACTTACCTAATAATCTTGATGCCTGGGCATCTTTCAGGATTATGGCTCTGGAATAGGTCAAAAGACCCTTGTCCGGAAAAGGATAAGGTATAAAAGCCTTAAAACCCTGGGTTTGCTGTCTATTTTTACCTATCATAAACCGTATCTATCCTTATTATCAATATACACAGTTTAGCATAAACAGTAGACATTGTCAATCCAAATGTCTACTGTTTATAACAATACACTGCCAGCCATTCTCAAAGACTACAAACTAAAATTTTGGCCCCTTCTTTCCTTTTCAGACATTATTCACCCCAAAATCCGGCTTAGTTTTGAACCCTCCGGTCCGCTTGGGCTTTCCCGGGGCCTCGTCCCCCTTCAGTGTCTTGATCTGGTCACGGACCACCGCCGCCCGTTCAAAGTCCATGGCAGCGGCCGCCTCAAACATCACCCTCTCCAGCTGGGCCATGATCTCTTCATTTGACAGCCCGGAGACCTTGTAGGCCGCCAGCTCGTCCTTGACCACCTGCTGTTTGGAGTCGGCCACCGAAGTGGCCAGCATCACCTCTTCTATGGACTTGATGATGGACAGCGGCGTGATGCCGTGCTTCTTATTGTAGGCCAGCTGGACGGTGCGGCGGCGGTTCATCTCGTCCAGCGCTTTCTTCATGGAATCGGTTATCCGGTCGGCGTACATGATGACCTTGCCCTGGACGTGGCGGGCCGCCCGGCCCGAGACCTGGATCAGCGCCCGGTGGGAACGAAGGAAACCCTCCTTGTCGGCGTCCAGGATGGCGACCAGGGAAACCTCCGGCAGGTCCAGGCCCTCGCGCAGAAGGTTGATGCCGACCAGGACATCGAACTCGCCCAGGCGCAGGCCGCGCAGGATCTCCACCCGCTCGATGGCGTCTATCTCCGAATGCATATAGCGCACCCGGACCCCGGCCTGATCAAGATATTCCGAAAGGTCCTCCGACATCTTCTTGGTGAGCGTGGTGACCAGCACCCGCTCCTTGCGCTCCACCCGCTGGCGGATCTGCTCCAGCAGGTCATCTATCTGCCCGGTGATGGGTTTTACCTCCACCTCGGGGTCCACCAGTCCGGTGGGCCGGATTATCTGCTCCACCACATGGCCCTTGGACCGTTCCATCTCGTAATCGGCCGGAGTGGCGGAAGTATAAATCACCTGGTTGACCATGGACTCGAACTCCGGGAATCTTAGCGGCCGGTTGTCCATGGCCGAGGGCAGTCGGAACCCGAAATCCACCAGGGTCTCCTTGCGGGAACGGTCCCCGGCGTACATCCCGCCGATCTGGGGCAGGGTGACATGGGACTCGTCCACTATCAGCAGATAATCCTTGGGAAAGAAATCCAGCAGGCAGAAGGGCCGCTCGCCCTCCTGGCGGCCGGAGAGATAGCGGGAATAGTTCTCGATGCCGGAACAGTAGCCCAGCTCCTTGATCAGCTCCAGGTCGTACTTGGTGCGCTGCTGGATCCGCTGGGCCTCCAGCAGTTTTCCGTTGTTGGTCAGATCGGCCACCCGCCATTTGAGCTCCTCTTCTATGCTCTTGAAGGCCGTCTCCAGCCGGGGCGGGGAGACCACGAAATGCTTGGTGGGATAGATGGCCACCCTATCGCGGGTTTCCATCACCGTACCGGTCAGGGGGTCGAACTGGGATAGTTTTACCACCTTGTCGTCGTCCAGCTCTATCCGGATGCCGATGTTCTCGTCGCCGGGATGGACCTCGATGAAGTTGCCCCGGACCCGGAAAGTGGCCCGCTCGAAAGCAACGTCGTTGCGGGAATACTGGATGCGGACCAGCTGTTTCATGATCTCCTCCCGCTCGGCCTTCTGCCCCAGTTCAAGAAGAAGCACGTACTCCTTCCACTCGTCGGGCGAGCCCAGGGAATAGATGCAGGAGACCGAGGCCACGATGATCACGTCCCTCCGCTCCAGCAGGGCCGCGGTGGACTTCAGCCTCAGGCGGTCGATGTCGTCGTTCTTGGAGGCGTCCTTCTCGATGTAGGTGTCGCTGGACGGGATGTAGGCCTCGGGCTGGTAGTAGTCGTAATAGGAGATGAAGTATTCCACCGCGTTGTGGGGAAAGAAGCCCTTGAACTCGCCGTAGAGCTGGGCAGCCAGGGTCTTGTTGTGGGAGATGATCAAAGTGGGCCGGTTGAGCTGGGCGATGACGTTGGCCATGGCAAAGGTCTTGCCGCTGCCGGTAACGCCCAGCAACACCTGGTCCTTGACCCCGGCGTTGATGCCTTCCAGCAGTTGCTGGATGGCCTGGGGCTGGTCCCCGGTGGGTTTATAGGTGGATTCGAGTTTGAACTGGTTCATGAAATTATTGTAGCATAAGAGATAATCAGTGTCAATGTAAAACAGAACCCCGCCGTGCAGCGGGGTTCTGTTTTGGACCTAACCCTATATCCCTTCCCCGCAAGGGAAGGGACTTTGTACCACCCCTTCCCGGCGCCTGTCCTGAGATGGACATATATTAGGCAAACGAAGGAAGGAAGGGGCAGGGGTTAGGTCCGAAGCTTGGGGCGGTCCGAAGCCCGGGGCTGGCCCCTTACCCCTAAGATCAAACATTTTATGTCAAAACATGCATCCTACCAACTGGAAAACGCTTCCTACCGTGATGAATTAGCCTCCTACCACGATGATTATGCCTCCTACCGTGATGAATGTCCTTCCTACCACGAGGAATTAGCCTCCTACCGTGATGACTACGCTTCCTACAGCGAGGAATGACCTTCCTTCCACGAGGAATGAGCTTCCTTCCAGGTGGAATATGCTTCCTTCCACGATGAATACGCTTCCTTCCAGGTGGAATGTGCTTCCTTCCACGATGAATATGCTTCCTTCCGGGTGGAATGCCCTTCCTTCCACGAAGAATATGCTTCCTTCCGGGTGGAATATGCTTCCTTCCACGATGATAATGCTTCCTTCAAGGTGGAATGAGCTTCCTTCGAGTTAAAATGTGCTTCCTTACAGTTGATATACGCTCCCTTACAGGTTATAAATGGTTCCTTAACGGTGGAATAGGCTTCCTTAAGTAAAGAAGGCCCTTCCTTACGAGTGGAATGAGCCTCCTTAAGGCTGGAATGTGGTTCCTTAGAAGATGACGGAGCTTCCTTAAGTAAAGAAGGCCCTTCCTTATGAGTGGAATGAGCCTCCTTAAGACTGGAATGTGGTTCCTTAGACGATGAATGAGCTTCCTTAGGGCTGGAATGATATTCTTTATAATCCCAAATTATCAATGTACGTACTATCAGGAATAAAAGTATTTGTTTCCGGATCAAATTGGAGAACCTCATTCCGTGACCACTCCCAACCCTGATGTACCAATATTAATGTCAGATTGCCCAAATAATCATAGTATAAGTTCTTGATACTAATATGGTGCGACTCCTTCTCAGGTTTGCTATACCATTCGTTTGACCAGAGTTTGGTATAACCATTATTTACATATTTGCCTAGCTGAATGGCGCCAAAATCGTTTGGAATTGAAGAATTCTTGCCCCAGCGCATATCAACCATTTTAAAACTGTCAGATGTATAATTGTTAACAAATTGATACAACTTGCTATAATCAGTAAAAGTAATATTATAATCATGTGGATATTGTTTTTTTGATTCTTCATCAATATTAGCACGGAACAATTCTATCCAGGTTTTCCTCATGTGTGGATATACTTCGCCTACCATTTCGTCTAACATCAAACTATCAGTTTTTGAAACTGAACTTTCAGGTAAAATCGTATAAGCGCTTCTGTATGGAGGCATATTGTAGATTAGGATGGTAAGGCTTTGATCATTTGTAATATCGGGGGCACTTCTAGCAGCAAACATAAGGTAATATTCATGGTAGCTTAGAACATCTTCACGATAAAATAGTGTATCTACGACAGCTTTTAGGAACTTACCTCCCGGCAAGCAAACCCATATTGTATCACCATCATGCAATATTGTTTGATCCCATAATTCCTTGTATTCTTTTTCAGTTATAATATTTTTGGGTAGCTCTGAATGTCCAATTCTTTCAGAGGCTCTAAAATATATTTTATTTTTGTATGTGTAACCAATCCAACTAAAAATATCAATCGCTGAACTATCAATTTTGTCCTGTTTGTCCACTGTCGGTACAAATAACCATTTTTTGTTTTCGTCATTAACTGTCTTTGGGATATTTGTATTGATCGATGGACTATTCTTAGATAAATTCCTAATTGTTCTAAACGGCCGTAAAACAAAAAATACGACCATCACTAAAGTGATAGATAAAGTCCATAATATGACTTTATTCATTAGACATCCTTTCTATTATGACCCGAAAACACAAAAGTTACGCCCCGATGCTCTCGCATCGGGGCGTCTATCTATTCCACCGTCACACTCCTGGCCAAATTCCTCGGCTGGGCCACCTTGCACCCCCTAGCCACCGCCCTATGAAAAGCCAGCAGCTGCAGCGGCACCACGTTCACTATTGGCCCAAAATAGCTGACCGTCCGGGGAACCCGGATCACGAACTCGGCCAGGCTGTCTATCTCGTGGTCGTCCTCGTTGGCTATGGCTATCACCCGTCCCTTGCGGGCCCGCACTTCCTGGATGTTGCTGATGACCTTGTTGTACAGGGCGTCCTTGGGGGCCACCACCACCACCGGCATGTTCTCGTCTATCAGGGCTATCGGCCCGTGCTTCATCTCGGCCGCGGGATATCCCTCGGCGTGGACGTAGGAGATCTCCTTTAACTTCAGCGCGCCTTCCAAAGCGGTGGGGAAATTGCTGCCCCGGCCCAGATAGAGGAAGTTACGGACGTTCTTGAATTCCCCGGCCAGCTGTTTTATCTGCTGGTCCAGCTCCAGCACTTTCTTGACCTTCTCCGGGATGGTGGCCAGTTCGCCGGCCAGAACCCTGCCCCGGGTCTGCCCCATGCCCTTGCGGCGGGCCAGCATGATGGAGATCAGCGCCAGGCCTGCGATCTGCGAAGTAAAGGCTTTTGTCGAGGCCACCCCGATCTCCGGCCCGGCGTGGATGTAGATCCCGGCCTCGGTCTCCCGGGGAATGGTGCTTCCCACCACGTTCACTATTCCCAGCGCGGCCGCCCCCTTCTGCTTGGCCTCCCGCAGGGCGCCCAGGGTGTCGGCGGTCTCGCCGCTCTGGCTGATCACGAACAAAACGTCCTCCGGGCCGATCACCGGACTGCGGTAGCGGAACTCCGAGGCATAATCCACCTCCACCGGGATCCGGGCCATCTGCTCCAGCATGTATTTTCCGGCCAGGGCCGCGTGCCA